>CADCUU010000214.1 GCA_902805995.1 uncultured Rubellimicrobium sp. | reverse complement strand
GCGTTTCAGGTGGGAACTGCGCAGGAAGGCGCTGAGCTACTAGGCAAGCTCAACACCGCTCTGATCGAGACCGAGAGCTTGGCCGAGCCTGGTGAGGTCTTCATCGAGACATCCTTCGGCAAAGATCGCCTGCTTTAACGGTTTCTTTGTCTGCTGCCGCGCAAACGCCCGTCGGACCCGGGTCATGGGCTTGGTGCCCTCCGTTCCCGACCATCCCGCGGCGTCAGCCCTCACGCACCCAGCGCTCGCGGCGCGCCAGTTCGGCCGCGCTGGGCTCGTCGGCTGCGAACGAGCCCGTGGGCACCTCGCCGGCGCGGCGGTAGGTTGCAACTATGACGCCCGTCGTTGAGGTGTCGCTGCTCTCCAGCGTCCAGGCGTGCGGACGCGAGCCCTCGTCGAAGAGCCGCTTGCCCCGACCCAGGATGACCGGAAAGGTCAGGATGGTGAGCTGATCGATGAGATCGTGGGCCAGGAGCGTGTGTATGACCTCGCTCGAGCCCTGGATCAGCAGGTCGCGGCCCTTGGTCGCCTTGAGTGCCTGCACGGCCTCCGCGAGGTCGCCCACCAGGCGATGGCTGTGGGCCCAGCCGAGCGGCGTCTCGGAGCCCGCGGTGACGTACTTGTTGATGGCGTTGAACTTGGCTCCGATCGCGTCGTCCATGTGGGGCCAGAAGGCGGCAAAGATCTCGTAAGTGCGGCGGCCCAGGAGCAGGTCGTAGTCCTCGCCCATGGCGCGGTCCATGAGCGCGCCCAGCTTCTCGTCCCAGTAGGGAAAGTTCCAGCCGCCGAACTGGAAGCCGCCGGTGGGGTCCTCCTCGGGCCCGCCGGGCGCCTGCATGACACCGTCCATGGAAACGAACGTGGCGGCTCGGATCTGGCGCATGATCGATCTCCTGTTTGCGTGTGTATGGCATAGCGGACGAGCAACGCTCCGGTCGACAGGCTGCTAGTCGAACATTCCTTTGGGCGCTTCACCTTTCAGGAACGGCTCGATCAGCAGGTGGAGGAGCTCGGCTTGGTTGATCACCGCCGTATGGGAGGTGGCGGGCAGGATGGCCAGCCGCGACGCGGGAAGCGGGTTGCCCATATCGCCCATGGCGCCCCCGCCCAGAAGACGGAACATGGCCACCGTGTGCTCGAGCGTGACCACGTCGGCGTCGCCGGCGATCAGGAGCACAGGGGCCTTCAGGTTGCGCACGTCCTCCTCCCAGGCCAGCGGCTCGTGCTCGAGGGCAATCATCGGTTCCGCGAAGGCGCGGAAGCCGTCCTTCGCTCAGACTGAGCCCGATCCAGACGATGATGGGATGCCCGGAGGCACAGCTCAGGTCATCGCTATTGCAATGGCCCAGGCGCGATCGCCACCTATGGAGATGCCGCGCAGCCATTCAACCGTGGGGCCTGTATCGGTCTGACAGGATCCAGCATTGCCATCAGAGCGGTGGGGCGTTCTGATGGCGGCGAGCCGGCCGGGAGGGCCTCATGACCGAACCGCAGTCGGGCCGTTTCCGCGCCCGTGCCGCACGCCCCATCGCACGGGACAACTTCGTGCATCCCGACCCATCCCTTGGTCTCTGCGTGATGGCAAGCCCGAACGACCCGGTGCCGAGCCTGACCATCGTGCGGGGTCGCGTCGTGGAGATGGACGGCCGCGAGGCTGAGGACTTCGACGTCGTGGACCGCTTCATTGCAGCCGAGGCGATTGAGCTTGCGGTAGCCGAGGAGGCGATGTCGATCCCTTCGCTCGACCTCGCTCGGATGCTTGTGGACATCCATGTGGGACGCGAGGAGATCGTGCGTCTCTTTGGGGGCCTCACTCCCGCCAAGCTCGCCGAGGTGGCGGGCCATCTCGACGTACTTGAGATGATGATGGCGCTTCGCAAGATGCGGGGACGCCGGACGCCTGGCAACCAAGCGCATGTGACCAACTGGAAGGAGAACCCGGTGCTGCTCGCCGCTGATGCGGCCGAGGCGGCGCTGCGGGGCTTCGACGAGGCGGAGACCACGGTACGCGTCGCACCGATGGCGGCGATGAACGCCATGGCGCTTCTCGTGGGCTCGCAGGCGGGGCGGCCTGGCGTCCTCACCCAATGCGCCGTGGAGGAGGGCGTGAACCTTCGCCTCGGGTTCAAGGGCCTGACGTCTTATGCCGAGACGCTGTCAGTCTACGGCACTGCCGGCGCCTTTCGGGACGGCGACGACACGCCCTGGTCCAAGGGGTTCCTCGCCTCCGCTTACGCCTCCCGCGGCATCAAGATCCGCTTCACCTCCGGCGCGGGCTCCGAGGCGCTGATGGGCCATGACGAGGGCAAGAGCATGCTCTACCTCGAGGCGCGCTGCCTTCTCATGGTCAAAGGTGCGGGCGCGCAGGGCGTGCAGAACGGCTCGATCAGCTGCATCGCGCTGCCCATGGCCCTCCCCGGCGGCGTGAGGGGCGTGCTGGCCGAGAACCTCCTCGCCTGCGTGCTTGGGCTTGAGTGCGCCTCCGGCAACGACGCCATGGCCTCGCATTCCGAGATGCGCAAGGCCGCCAAGCTCATGCTCCAGTTCCTGCCTGGCACCGACTTCGTGACCTCTGGCCTGAGCGTCATGCCGCGCCGGGACAACATGTTCGGGGGCGGCAACTTCGACGCCGACGACCTTGACGACTGGCTTGTGCTCCAGCGGGACATGCAGGTGGATGCAGGGTTGGTACCCGTCCGCGAGGCGGATGTGATCGCAGCCCGCACCCGCGCCGCCCGCGCCCTCCAAGCCGTCTTCGTGCATCTGGGCCTCCCCCCGATCACGAACATCGAGATTGAGGCTGCAGCCCTCGCCCACTCCTCCGAGGACATGCCCGACCGTGATCTCGTGGCCGACCTTGCTGACTCGACCGAACTCCTCAACGGTCCCCGCGGCGTGGCCGACGTTATCCTCGCGCTTGATGCTGGGGGCTTTCCCGACGTCGCCGACAACCTCTTGAGGCTCCAGCGCGCGCGAGTTGTGGGCGATACGCTCCAGCCCTCGGCCGTGCTCAATGAGGAGTTCGAGGTGCTTTCTGCCTTCACGGATCCGAACGACTATCGCGGCCCCGGCACAGGTTTCCGGCTCGAGGGCGCGGCTTGGGAGCGGGTTTCGGACCTACCGCAAGCGCGGAGGACCTCGGAGATGCTCGCGCGTGCGGTAGACAAGTCGGGGTTCCGGCTCCACGACGGGGCGGTGGCACGGGTCTCCACGGACGTTCAGGAGGTGGTGATCGCTCTGGGCCCGGCTTTCGCAGGCATATTAGGACACACCATCGGGGAGCTAGCCCATCGCGAGGTTCTGGCCGCACTGGCCCGAGGGGTGCGGGAGGAGGGGCTCGTGCCCCGTCTCGTCAAGGTGCGCGCTACCGCCGATTGTGGGGCGCTCGGGCACGAGGCCTCGCGACTCTCGGGCTCGGGAATCGGGGTAGGCGTGCAGTCGAAGGGCACGACTGTCATCCACCGCCGGGGATTGGCGCCGCTGGACAATCTTGAGCTGTTCTCCCAAGCCCCGGCCCTTACACTCGAGTCCTACGCCGCAATCGGTCGCAACGCCGCGCGCCATGCCAAGGGTGAGCCGCCTTCTCCCGTCCCGGTGCGTGTGGACAACATGGCACGGCTGCGGCTCATCGTCCCCACGCTGCTGATGCACAAGGCCGAGCTGGCCGAGGTATGCTCCGACATCCCCGCGCTGGAGGTCACCCCCGACTATGTGCCCGCCTGAGGATGCCGCCGACAACCGGCCCCGCACTCGTTCGGGCCGCGCGCTCGACGAATTGACAATCGAGGCGCTGCGGGAGGGGCGGGTCGCGCCGTCCGACCTGTCGATTCATGCCGAGACCCTCCATCAGCAGGCGCGGATTGCTGAGGAAAGTGGATATCGGCAGCTTGCCCGGAACTTCCGGCGCGCGGCCGAGCTGACGCGCATCCCCGACGCCATGCTTGCAGGCATCTACGAACGACTGCGCCCGCGCCGTTCAAGCTACACGGAACTCCTCGCGCTGGCTCAGGAAATGGCGGCGCTCCACGATGCCCCAGAGACCGGCAGTTACATCCGTGATGCGGCCGAGGCCTACCGAGAGGAGGGGCTGCTCAGGCCAGAGGATCTGGACCTGGGGGAGTAGCCCGCTCGGATCTGGAAGTGTGAAGGTCTAGCTGCTTCAGTGATGCCGATGACCGCGTCAAGTATGCTGGCTCGAGCGGCGCAGGGCGCCAGCTACCCTCGCCTGCATGGCCCAGCGAAGGCCATTTCGCTACTGCTTTCTTGTTGGCGACTCCCTTGGCCGCAACTGTCGCTGCATCCACGGACGCCTCGTCGATGAATTCGACAGTTCGGCCGCGGGCCTTGATAGTTCGGCCTGAACAACGTCGAAGCATCTGATCTTGTGGTGCAAACGGGAAGTTTCGGTCGATTTGGCGCGCAGGGTTTCATAGGATTTGGCCCGGAACCCTGCAATTTCCGGCTCCTTGATGAAGCACCGCCCGCGCCCTCCCGAGCAGGACGACCTTCTCCGCCCACGGCTCGTCGACCTGATCGACATGCGCCATGAGCTGGTGAAGCTCGCAGACCTCATCGACTGGGAGTTCTTCGACCGGGAGTGGGCTGGCTTCTTCCCGTCCACCACGGGCCGGCCGGCGACCTCGCCGCGGCTGGTGGCGGGGCTGCTCTATCTTCAGCACGCGTTCCGGCTCTCGGACGAGGCGGTGGTCGCGCGGTGGGTCGAGAACCCGTATTACCAGCACTTCACCGGGGAGACCTTCTTTCAGCACCGCCCGGCCATCGATCCCACC
>CADCUU010000213.1 GCA_902805995.1 uncultured Rubellimicrobium sp. | reverse complement strand
CGCCCAGCGCGGCGAGGAGGATGGGCGTCGAGGCTACCATCAGGGAGGCCAGGAGGAGGATGGGGGAGATGCCGGACAGGTCCATCAGCGGGCCTCCGTGACGGTGCCTTGGGGGGCCATGACGGGGACAGCGGCCGGGCGGCGCTTCCACCGCAGGCGGTACTGAACGAGCAGGTCCATGGCGAGGAGGAAGAACAGGAGCATCCCCTGGAAGAGCTGCACCGTCGCCGCCGGAAGGCCGAGCTGCGTGGTCGCCATCTCCCCCCCGATGAAGGTGAGCGCGAGGAGGAGCCCCGCGAGCAGGATGCCGATGGGGTGGAGCCGGCCGAGGAAGGCCACGATGATCGCCGTGAAGCCGTAGCCCACGTTGAAGTCGATGCTGATCTGCCCCGCGGGCCCCGTGACCTCGAACAGCCCCGCCGCCCCCGCGAGCCCGCCCGCGATGCCCATGCAGGCCACTACAAGCCGCGATGGTGAGACCCCGGCGAAGGCTGCGGCGCGCGGGCTCTGCCCAGCCAGACGCACCGCGAAGCCGAAGGCGTGGCGGGACAGCAGCACATAGGCCACCGCCACCGCCGCGAAGGCCGCGATCACGCCCCAGTGGATGCCCGTCCCGGCAAAGACCTCCCGGTTCGCCGACGCTTCCCACTGCGACAGGTTGCGCGAGCCCGGGAAGCCCATGCCGTCCGGGTTCCTGAGCGGCCCGAGCGAGGCCCAGGCCAGGAGGTTGATCGCCACATAGACGAGCATGAGCGACACGAGGATCTCATTGGTCCCGAGCCGCGTCTTGAGGAGGGCGGGGATCATCGCCCAGGCCCAGCCGCCCAGCGCCCCGGCGACGACCATAAGTGGGAAGACGAGGCGCAACTCGGCCGGATAAAGCGCGAGGCCCACCGCCGCGCCGGTCAGCGCGCCCATGATGTACTGCCCCTCGGCCCCGATGTTCCAGATCCCGGCGCGGAAGCCGAAGGACAGGCCGATGGCGATCAGGATCAGCGGCCCCGCCTTCACCAGAAGCTGCGGGCGCGTGTAGCTCGTGAAGGGCCCAAAGAGCGGGTCCCAGAAGATCGTGCGGATCGCCACGACCGGGTCCTTGCCCAGGAGCCAGAACAGGAGCCCGCCCGCCACCATCGTCGCCACCACGGCGAGGAGGGGAGTGACGATGGCCCAGGCCCGGGACGGCTGGGGACGCTTCTCGATGACGATCATGCGGGGCGTCCCCAGTGGGCGACGCGCAGCGCCCCGGACCCTGCGGGCCTCTCAATGGGCATGGGCCACCTCCATTCCATGGGCGCCGCCCAGCATGAGGCCGATCTCCTCCACCGTGAGTCCCCGCGCGGGGCGGGCCTGCGACAGGCGCCCCTCGTTCAATGCGGCGAAGCGGTCCGATATCTCCATTAGCTCGTCGAGGTCCTGGCTCACCACCACCACCGCCGCACCCCCCGCCGCGAGGTCGAGGAGCGCCTGCCGGATGAAGGCCGCGGCGGAGGCGTCCACCCCCCAGGTCGGCTGGTTCACCACAAGGACGGCAGGGCGCTGGAGGATCTCGCGCCCGATCACGAACTTCTGGAGGTTGCCGCCCGACAGCGACCGCGCCGCGGCGGAGGGCCCGGGCGTACGGACATCGAAGCCCTTGATGATGCGCTCCGCGAAATCCTTGGCCCGGCCCCAGCTCACGAAGCCCCGGCGCGCCAGCCCCTCACGGATTCGCCCTGTGAGGAAGGCGTTCTCGGTCAGGCTCATGTCCGGGGCGGCGGCGTGGCCCATCCGTTCCTCGGGCGCGCAGAGGAGGCCAAGCGTGCGGCGCTGGGCCGGAGTCGCGCGGCCGATGGGCTCGCCCCCAAGGCGCACCATGCCGGGGGCCACCCGCATCTCGCCCGACAGCGCGAGCAGAAGCTCATCCTGCCCGTTGCCCGCGACGCCGCCGATGCCCAGCACCTCGCCGCGCCGGACCTCGAAGTTGATGCCGCGCAGCGCCGTCCCGTGAAGGCGCGTGGGCGGAGCGGACAGGCCCGACACCTCCAGCGCGATCTCCCCGCCGGGGGAGGGCGCGCGGGTGGGCACCTTCAGCGTGCCGCCGACCATCATCTCCGCCATCTGCCGGGCCGAGGTCGCGCGCGGGTCGCAGGTGGCGACCACGCGCC
The DNA here is from genome assembly GCA_902805995.1 of uncultured Rubellimicrobium sp. Lineage (GTDB taxonomy): Bacteria > Pseudomonadota > Alphaproteobacteria > Rhodobacterales > Rhodobacteraceae > Rubellimicrobium. The sequence goes on along the minus strand of CADCUU010000213.1, from coordinate 2,646 downwards.
CGCCGCGCAGGATCGTCGCATCCTCGCAGAGCGCCCGGATCTCCTCCAGCTTGTGGGAGATGTAGAGGATCGACAGCCCTTCCTCGCGCAACTGGCGAAGGGTCGTGAACAGGATCTCCACCTCCTGCGGCGTCAGGACGGAGGTGGGCTCGTCCATGATGAGGAGCTTCGGCGACTGGAGGAGGCAGCGGATGATCTCCACCCGCTGACGCTCCCCCGCCGACAGATCGCCCACCGTGCGGCGCGGGTCGAGCGGCAGGCCGTAGTCGCGCGACACCTGCGCGATGCGGGCGGACAGGTCCCGCAGCGGGGGCGGGTTCTCCATGCCGAGCGCGATGTTCTCGGCCACCGACAGCGCGTCGAAGAGCGAGAAGTGCTGGAACACCATCGCCACGCCGGCGGCGCGGGCGGCGCGGGGATCGGGCGGCGCATAGGGCTGGCCCAGCAGGGTCATCGTCCCCGCGTCGGGCCGCACGAGGCCGTAGATCGTCTTGACCAGCGTGGACTTGCCGGCCCCGTTCTCCCCCAGCAACGCATGGACCGAGCCGGGGCGGATGTCGAAGGACACCTCGCTGTTGGCGACGACGCCGGGATAGGCCTTGGTCAGCCCGCGGATCGCCAGCAGCGCGTCAGTCATCCGGCGGCGTCCCTTTCCCGGGCTTCCCCTGTTCCCGCCGACCTGATTAGCGCGGCGGCCACGCCGACGGCAATGGCCTGAGGATGCTTGCCGAGGGTCGGATCGCCTATCGGGCAGGCAATGCGTGAAATTTGTGCGGGCGAATGCCCCAGCGCCGCGAGCCGCGACCGGAATCGCCCCAGCTTCGTCTGCGAGCCGATAAGCCCGAGCGACGCGAATCCATGCCCGAGCAGCGCATGGCAGAGCGCCAGATCGAGGTCATGCGACCGCGTCAGCACCAGATGGTCGGCGTCCTGCGGGGCAAAGCGCACGAGCGCCGGGGGCTCGGCCGCGGGAATCGGCGAAACGCCGGGCGGGACGGCGTCGGGGAATCGGTCAGGGCCGAGGTCTATCCAGGTGACCGCCACGCCGGGCCACGGGGCCAGCACCGACACGATGGCCCGACCCACATGCCCCGCCCCCCAAACCCAGACGGGGCTGCCCGGCGCGGGGCCCGTCTCGATCAGCCAGCCGTCGCGGACGAAGGGCGGGGTGCCCGGCGCGGGCTCCTGGCTGGGACGAGGGCCGTAGGTCCCGGCGATGGGCCGGGCATGCGGCAGGGCCGTGGGCAGGGTGCCTGCGTCGAATCGCTCCCAGGCCAGGGTGACCGATCCGCCGCAGCACTGGCCCAGCGCGGGGCCGAGGGGGATGGGGCGCAGCCGGGGCAGGGGGGCGGGCTGGGCCAGCATCTCCCGCGCCTCGCGGACTGCCTGATTCTCCAGCTCCCCCCCGCCGATGGTGCCGTCCTCGCCGGTCTCCCAGACGAGCATCGAGGTTCCCGCCCCGCGCGGCACCGACCCCGCGACGGAGACGACGAGGATGCGCACCACGGCCCCCCGCGCCTCCACCGCCGCGCGCAGGGCGGGAAGTTCGAGGCTCACGCCGCAGAACCCCGTGCGCGGCGGATCGCCTTCAGCACCTGCTCCGGCGTCGCGGGCGCATGAAGGTCCGGCCAGTGCGGCCCGCAGGCCGTGCAGGCGTCCTGAAGCGCGAGGAACGCCGAGATGCCCAGCATCAGGGGCGGCTCGCCCACGGCCTTGCTGCGATAGACCGTCTCGGCCCGGTTCTCGGCATGCCAGAGATCCACGTTGAACACCGCAGGTCGATCCGAGATCGCAGGGATCTTGTAGGTGGAGGGCGCGTGGGTCCGCAGACGCCCCTTGGCATCCCAGACCAGCTCCTCCGTCGTGAGCCACCCCGCGCCCTGGACGTAGCCCCCCTCGATCTGCCCGACATCGAGGGCCGGGTTCAGCGAGTTGCCGCAATCGTGCAGGATGTCGGCCCGCAGGATGCGGTTCTCGCCCGTCAGGGTATCGACCGCGACCTCCGTCACCGCGCAGCCGTAGGAGAAGTAGAAGAACGGCCGCCCCTTGCCCCGGACGCGGTCCCATTCGAGGTCGGGCGTCGCGTAGTGCCCCGTGGAGGTCAGCGACACGCGGGCAAGATAGCAGGCCTCCACCGCCCCATCCCAGGTGAGCTGCGCGCCACCGACATGGACCATGCCATCGCGGAACTCGACCCGGTCGGGCGTGGTCTGGTGAAGCCCGGCCAGATGCTCGGCCATGCGGTCGCGGATCGCGTCGCAGGCGTTCTGCGTGGCCATCCCGTTCAGGTCCGCGCCCGAGGAGGCGGCCGTGGCCGAGGTGTTCGGCACCTTGGTCGTGTCCGTGGCCGAGATGCGGACCCGCCCCAGCGGCACCCCGAACCGGGACGCCGCGACCTGGCTGATCTTGCGATGCAGGCCCTGGCCCATCTCCGTCCCGCCGTGGTTCAGAAGGACCGAGCCGTCGCGGTAGACATGGACCAGCGCCCCCGCCTGATTGAGGTGGGTGAGCGTGAAGGAGATGCCGAACTTCACCGGCGAATAGGCGATCCCTTTCTTCAGAAGCGCGTTCGACGCGTTCCAGTCGCGCACCGCCTCGCGCCGGGCGCGATAGTCCGAGGAGGCAAGGAGCGCCTCCGTCATCTCA
>CADCUU010000212.1 GCA_902805995.1 uncultured Rubellimicrobium sp. | reverse complement strand
CCGCGGACGAGTTCGCGACCTTCCTCACGGGGGAAACCGAGCGCGTCGGCGGCATCCTCGAAGCCGTCGGGCTGGCCCAGTAACTTGGCCCAGTAACCCGGCCCACTTACTGGCCCGCCAACGTGGCCCAGTAAGCCACCGATCCGGCGGAGCGGGCATTCCCCGCTCCGCCACACCCCGAGGGAGATGCCCCATGCCCACGACCCGGACCGTTCACCGGCCCCCCCTGATCATCGGCCTTCTCCTGCTCCTTCTCGCCGCCGTCACGGCCTGGGACGCGAACTCGATGGAGATCCGCGCCAACTTCGGCGTCGGTGCCGACGCCGCCTCCTACCTCGTCGCCGCCATGCTGGCCCTCCTCGCCCTGTGCCACGTCGTTGTCGCCTTCCGCGGCGCGGGGTTCGAGGCCGACCGGATCGACACCACCGCCGTGGGCTGGGTGGGGCTCGCGCTCCTGGGCCTCGTGGGCACGCTCTGGGTCGGCGGCGGCTTCATCCTGGGCACGACGCTCCTGTTCGCCTTCACCGCCCGCGCCTTCGGGCGCCGCGCCCTGCTCGTGGACCTCCTCATCGGGGCCGGGCTGGGGCTCGTTATCTTCCTTCTGTTCCACGGGCTCCTGACGCTCGCCCTTCCCCAAGGCCCGCTCGAGCGGCTCATCTGAGGCCATCATGGAAACGCTTCAACTCCTCGCCGGCGGCTTCGCCTCGGCGCTCACGCTGGCGAACCTCGTCTTCGCCGCCATCGGCGTGCTCATCGGGACGGCCGTGGGCGTCCTGCCCGGCATCGGCCCCGCGCTGACCGTGGCACTGCTGCTGCCCGTGACCTTCAAGCTCGACCCGGGCGGCTCGCTCATCATGTTCGCCGGGATCTACTACGGCGGCATGTACGGCGGCTCCACCACCGCCATCCTCCTCAACACTCCCGGCGAGGCCGCGTCGGTCGTCACTGCCCTGGAGGGCAACAAGATGGCCCGCGCGGGACGCGGCGGCCCGGCTCTCGCCACCGCCGCCGTGGGCTCCTTCGTGGCCGCGCTGGTGGCGACCATCGGGCTCGCCTATCTCTCGCCGCTCCTCGTCAAGGTCGCGGTGCGGTTCGGCCCCTGGGACTACTTCGGCCTGATGCTGCTGGCCTTCGTGACCGTCTCGGCCACCTTCGGCGACTCGCCCCTCAAGGGCCTCACGAGCCTCGCCATCGGCCTCTGGCTCGGCCTCATCGGGATCGACCAGCTCACCGGGCAGGCCCGCCTCACCTTCGGCATCCCGCAGCTCCTCGACGGGGTGGAGGTCACGACCCTCGCCGTGGGCCTGTTCGCCATCGGAGAGACGCTGTCCGTCGCCTCCCGCCACCTCTTCGCGCCCGAGACGCCCATCCCCGTCAAGGGCTCCCTCTGGATGACGCGCGAGGACTGGCGCCGCTCCTTCATGCCCTGGATCCGGGGCACGCTGATCGGCTTCCCCATCGGCGCCCTCCCCGCCGGCGGCGCCGAGGTCCCGACCTTCCTCAGCTACAACATCGAGCGCAAGCTCTCCCGCCGCCCCGAGGAGTTCGGCAACGGCGCCATCGAGGGCGTCGCGGGCCCGGAGGCCGCGAACAACGCCTCCGCCGCGGGCACCCTCGTGCCGCTCCTGACCCTGGGCCTGCCCACCTCGGCCACGGCGGCGGTGATGCTGGCGGGGTTCCAGCAGTACAACATTCAGCCGGGGCCGCTCCTCTTCGTGCAGCACGCCGACCTCGTCTGGGCCCTGATAGCGAGCCTGTTCATCGCCAACGTAATGCTCCTCGTGCTGAACCTGCCGCTCGTCGGGCTCTGGGTGAAGCTCCTCAAGATCCCGCTGCCCTGGCTCTATCCCGGCATCCTGGTCTTCGCGGCGATGGGCACCCTCGCGGCCAACCCGTCGGTGGTGGAGCTCATCCTGCTGATCGGCTTCGGGGTGATGGGCTTCCTGATGCGGCAGTACGGCTACCCGATCGCCCCGGCCATCGTCGGCCTGATCCTGGGCCCGGCCGCCGACAGCCAGCTCCGCCGCGCCCTTCAGATGAGCCAGGGCGACCCGATGGTCCTGTTCCAGCACTGGAGCTCGGCCCTCATGATCGGCCTTGCGGTACTCGCGCTCGTCCTGCCCTTCGTGTTCAAGGGCCTCGCCCGGATGGGCAAGGACGAGGACTGACACGCATCTCCGTGGCCCCGCCTTGGGGCCGCGCCACCACGACCAAGGGCCGGTGACGATGCACAGGCGCTGGCTCCGCCACCTCCTCACTTTCGCCACGGCCCTGGCAGGCCTCGCCGTCGCCCTCGCGGCCGGGGTGCCGCTGCCCTTCCTGTTCGGGCCGATGGGGGCCTGCCTCGCGGCGGCGCTGCTGGGGGCTCCGCTCCTCGGGGTCGGACCGATTACCCAAGGGGCGCGCACCGTCCTCGGCGTGGCGATCGGGGCCTCGGTGACGCCCGCGCTGATCGGGCAGCTACCCGCGATGGCGTTGTCGCTGGCCTTGGTCCCGCTCCATGTGGGCCTGACCGGGCTCGTGGGGGTGCCGTTCTTCCGTCGGGTCTGCGGCTTCGACACGGTCACCGCCTTCTTCGCCGCGATGCCGGGCGGCGCGACCGACATGGTCCTGTTCGGTCAGGACGCGGGGGCCGATGTCCGCACGCTCAGCCTCGTCCACGCGACCCGGGTGGCGGTGATCGTCACGGTGGCGCCGATCCTGCTGTCGCAGCTCTACGGCATCGCCCTCGACCGCCCGCTCGGGGCGTCCGCGGCCGATCTTCCCTTGTCCCAGATGGCACTAATGGCCGTGGCGGCTGTGGTCGGCTGGCGCGCAGGGGAACGGATCGGCCTCTTCGGCGCGTCCGTCATCGGCCCCATGATCCTGACGCTCGCGCTGTCCCTCCTGGGCGTGATCCAGGTGCGCCCCCCGCGCGAGGCGCTGCAGGCCGCGCAGTTCCTGATCGGCCTTGGGATCGGCGTGCACTATGTCGGCGTCACCCTGCGGGAGCTTCGGCGCACGGTCGGGGTGTCGGTGCTGTTCATCGCCATCCTCGCGCTCCTGACGGGCGCCGTGGCCGAGGCGGTGGTGCTCCTCGGCCTTGCCCCGCCGGTGGAGGCGTTCCTCGCCTTCGCCCCGGGCGGTCAGGCGGAGATGACGGTCCTCGCCCTCGTGGCGGGGGCGGAGCTGGGCTACGTGGTGCCCCACCACATCGCCCGCGTCCTGCTGGTGATCGTGGGCGCCCCGCTGGTGCTGCGGCTGCTGCGGCGCTGAGAACGGGGGCGCAGGACCCTGATCCGGGTCACGCCCCCAGGTTCTGGCTCAGGCGCGGTGGATGGCGGCAAAGGCCGCGGCATCGATGCCCAGACGTTCCAGGTCACGGACCCGGGGCATCCGGCCACTCTCGGTGGCGCCCGTCACGCGGGCGGCGCTGAAGACCACGTCCAGGGCCTCCATGACATTGCGGGCAAAGAACGACATGCGCGTAGACATCTGACACTCCTCGGGAAAGCGGGCATCCGCCGCCTCCTCTGGACATGACCTAAGCCCTGCCTGCCCCGCCCAACAGTCCCTGAAACGGCAGACCCGCCATACGCCGGGCGCAAACCTTGCGCGCGGGCTCACCCCGGCCACGGCCAGCCCAACCGCGCTCCCGCAAGGGCCAGATGGAAACCGACAGAGTTCATATCACCTCCCCACCGGAGCTTGGCTGTCCCTGGGAGACCCGAACCGCCGCAACCACCGATATCAAACTCGTCTCCCGTTCCGAGTCGCACCTGGACTCTCCGATCAGGGATCTTCTCAAACGGCTGGAGCACCTCACGCAGGATAGGTCGTTCCCCTTTCTCAGCGATTCCGCCCAGGGCCACACGAATCTGCCGAGGATCCTCGTGTCGGCGATGCCGGCCCATCACGAACGCATACGCGCCGACCGGGTCAGCGCCAAGAATGCCTGCCAGCTTCGCGAATGGCGTAACAAGTACATCCGTGCCACGGAGGCGTTCATAGGCGCCGTCGGTGACGAGGTCATGTCCGAGGTTACGCCGAAGGACGCGCGTGCCTATCGAGGCCATTGGGATAAAAAGCGAAGGAGCTACGGCCTGACCACGCAATATGTCAACAAGCAGATCAACTACATGTCCCAGCTCGTCGATGCATTCTACAAGGACGCGGGTTTTTTCCGGCGGACTACACCAACCCCTTTGCTGGCCTCTGTCTGGAGAAACATGGGATCGAATTGCGTCAGCAGGAGGGTCGCAAGCTAGCCCTTCCTGCGGCCTGGATCAGAGACGTTCTCCTCGACCCGGCGAGCATGGCAGGGCTGAACGACGATGCACGCGACATCACCATCGTCTGCGCCGAAACGGGCGCACAAATCGTCGATGTCGTCGACCTCTCGCCCGACGACATCGTCCTCAATCGCGAGATTCCGCATCTGCGCCTACTGATGATCGAAGATGGCGTACACAGGCGTGAACTGAAAAATGTTGCTTCGAAACGGCAGATCCCGCTCTTGGGATATGCCCTTGAAGCCATGCGGCGTCACCCAGCCGGCCTTCCGCGTTACCGAGGCAAGGCCACCTATTACGCTGCCGCCAGAAAGTACCTTCGCGAGCAGAAGCTCTTTCCTGATCCGCCGGAAGGCGCGGACCGGAACTACTCAATAGGCGGAACGCGCCACACCTATGAAGATCGCATGCTTCAGGCGGGAATCCCGAACGAAGAGCGCGCGCCACTCATGGGGCACGCACTCAAGACGCTGCGGGGCCGACCGGTCTACGGGGGAAGCGCTGAGTTCCGTCTTCGTGCCCTCTTGGC
>CADCUU010000211.1 GCA_902805995.1 uncultured Rubellimicrobium sp. | reverse complement strand
GGGTTCTGTTCGGGCGTGGCGCCGACGGCTGCTGCCGCCGCCAGAACAAGCGCGATGGTCGAGCCGAAGCCCACGAGTGCCGCGACCAGCGCGGCGGAGAAGAGGGATACGCGCATCGGCCTGCCTGTCCTGCCCGGGCCGGACCATGGCGGGAGGCCGCGGCGGAGGGAAGGGGTCAGGGGTCGTCGACGAGCGCCAGGGCGAGTTCGATCCCGCGGACCAGATGGTCGAGGTCGCGGCCCGCCCGGTTGGCCAGGGCCTCGCGCGCCTTGCCGACGAAGTCCCAGTCGGGCTTGGCGGCCCTTGCGCGGGCCGCGTGATGGCGTGCGGGGTCCAGGTCCCCGGCGAGGGCGAGGGTCGCGGCGAGACGCATCTCCTGCGCGGCGCTGAGATGGGGGAGGCGGCGGAAGGCGCGGGCGGCGTCCTCGTAGCGGCCCGCGAAGAGGAGCGCCTCGGAGTGGAGGGTGTCGTAATAGGCAGGCCAGAGGGGGTTCATGTCCTTGGCCCGGTCGATCCAGGCGAGCGCGGTCTCCGAATCGCCGCGCCAGACGAGGACGATGGCGAGGCCGAAGACCGCGTCGGCGTCGCAGGGGTTGAGCTCCATGGCGCGGCTGGCCTCGCGCTCGGCGGCGTCGAATTCGGCCAGTTGGGCGTGGCAATAGCCCAGAATGCTGCGGCAGCGCGACTCGTCGGGGGAAATCTCCACCCCCTGCATGGCGCGGTCCTTGGCACGCTGCTTTACCGCCAGGGGGGCGAGGGCGTAGTCGTGTAGGGCGAGGTCGGCCAGCGCGTGATAGGACTGCGCCACGCCGAGGGAGGGATCGGCCGCGATGGCGGCCGCAAAATGCCTCAGCGCGCGTTCGTTCACGCCGGGCTCGAATCGGCGGAACAAGGCCTTGCCATGGGCGAGATGTTCGAAGGCCGTGAGATCGTGCGTGCCCTGGCGGAGGCTGCTGCGGTAGCCGGCCTCCTCCACGGAAGTGAAGAGCCGGGCCACGATGCGCTGGGGGGCGAGGTCCCTCAGGCCGCGCCAGCCGGTTTCGCCCGCGTCGAAGCTGTCGCCCCAGAGCACCTCGCCCGAGGCGGGGTCGTTGAGGGCGAGCGTGAGCCGGACATGGCCGTCCGAGAGCCGGGCCGTTCCGTCCACGACGTAGCGGGCGTGCAGCCGCCGCCCGATCTCGGCCAAGGGCCAGCCCTCGCGCGCGGCGGCGAATGCGGAGTGGCGCGCCACCACGGTCAGGTTGCGGAACCGGGCGAGGCCGTTGGTCACCTCCTCCGCGAGGCCTTCGACAAGGGGCGCCCAATGGGGATCGCCGGTTCGGTCGATCAGGGGCAGGACGGCGATGCGTGGGCGCGGTTCCGTGGGCGGAGCATAAGGCGGCGGGGCCGGGTCGGCTGGGCTGTCGGGGCAAAGGATGAAGCCTCGGCGCGCCACGGTCCGGAGGAGGCGCTGGCCGTCGTCGCCCAGGCTGCGGCGGATGTCGCGGACAGCCTGCGTGAGCGAATCTTCGGTGACGGTGATTCCCGGCCAGACCGCGTCGAAGAGTTCTTCCTTGGTGACGACGCGGCCGGACTTGCGCGCGAGTTCGCAGAGCACGCGGAAGGACTTGGAGCGGAGCGGGACGAACCGTCCGCCGCGGATCAACGTCCCCCTGGTCAGATCCAGCAGGGCATCCCCCAGTGCGACCACCTGAGCCGACGGGTCGTGCGACATGCCTCGTCCCCAACCCCACCTGAAAGGACAGAGTTGTGACGTAGGGTCAACTAAGTCAAGAGCGCAGGGCGGCGGTCAGCGAGACGGTGTTCTGCAGGTCGTCGTCGGTCCCGACCTGGCCGGTCCGGGTCACGCCGATGTCGTCGAGCAGGTGCTGAGGCATCTCGGCCAGCCTTTGATCGGTCCGACGCTCGGTCGCGCGGTCCCGCCTTTGGCCCAGGAGGGCGGCAGGGTGGACCTCTAGAAGCGACAGAAGGGCATCGGCCAGACGCCGTCCGGGATGGATGTCGAGCAGGGCCATGGGAGATCCTCTGGGGCGAAGGGAGCCGGCGCGGCGCCCGAAGCTGCGTGAGGATGCGCCCGAACGGCCCGCTTCGTCCTGAGGGCTGGGTGAAGCTTATCCGAAAAAAAACGGCGGCAGCCCAGGGAGGAGGGCGCCGCCGCACGGTAAGGGTCGGCCCAGGGAGGAGAAGAGGGCCGCCGTTCCATAAGATTCGGCTCAACCCGGGAGGAGGATGGGTCTTGCCGCCGTATCCGCGCGAGGCCCCGGGAGGAGGTGGGACGCCGGCGAAGAGGTTTGCGACGGGACCGGGGAGGAGGATCGGCCCCGTCGCGAAACACCGGTGCCCTGGGAGGAGGAGGGGCTCCGGCGTAGAGGGTGTGCGGCGGGACCGGGGAGGAGGATCGGTCCCGCCGCGTTCCACGTGGTCCGCCCAGGGAGGAGGGGCATTCCGCGTGGCTGAACCGAACCCCAGGGAGGAGAAGGGGGTTCGGCCCGGAAAGGGTCAGGCTGCCTGGGCCGAGGTCCAGGCGAGGTCCGCGATCTCGGAGCGGCGCAGGCCAAGGTCGTTGAGGTCCCGGTCCGTGAGGCCTTGAAGCTCGCTCAGGGTGGCGCGGTAGAGGCGGTACGTGGCGATACGCTCGGCCAGGTACGCGCGCAGGTCGACAAGACGGCCCCAGGCGGAGCTGCCCTGGGCGGCGGTGCGGGTGTCGTGGGCGAAGGCCATGTCGTGCTCTCTTTCTGTCATCGGTGGTCCCGGTGGACCTGCGCTGTCGCCGGACTGCGTTAGCGCTCTCGGGATCAGAAATAAGCGAATGCTGCAGATGCACAATGGCGCCTGTCATCAATGCTGCCATGCAGCGAATGCATAAGGGAATATGACCTTTTCATGACGAGAACGCCTGTTTTGGGGGCAGTCCCGGGATGCCCGGACGTGGCGGTGGCGCCGGGGCTTGCGCTTTGCGCGGAAGGTGAGGAGGGTTGCCCGCGGATTGGGCGGCCCGCGAATAAATGGCCGCCAATCCGTCAAGTGTCCTGACGCAGGCAAGCCCGTCAGGATAGGGCGCACATGCAACAGGAGTGTGACGGATGGCCCCCACGAAGGACGAGGTGATGGCGACTCTCGCGGGCGTGGGCCTGCCCGGAGGGGGGGATCTGGCGCGCAGCGGCCTCGTCAAGGCGCTTGCGGTGGCCGAAGGGACGGTGCGCTTCGTCCTTGAGACGGGGAGCCCCGAGGAGGCGCGGAGCCTGGAGCCCGTCCGTGCGAGCGCCGAGGCCGCGGTGCGCGCGATGCCCGGGGTGACCGGCGTGTCCATCGTGGTGACGGCGCATGGGCCCGCGGCCCGGCCCTCGGCGCCGCCTCCCTCTGGGGCGCCGTCGCTGACCATTGGGCGGCATCCGACGCCCCAGGCGGGGCCGCAGCCGGTCGTGGGGGTGGACCGCATCCTCGCGGTGGGTTCGGGCAAGGGCGGCGTGGGCAAGAGCACGGTGAGCGCGAACCTCGCCGTGGCGCTGGCGCGCGAGGGGCGGCGCGTGGGGCTCTTGGATGCCGACATCTACGGCCCGTCGCAGCCGCGCATGATGGGGGTGAGCAAGCGCCCGGGGTCGCCCGACGGCAAGACCATCGAGCCGCTGCACGCACATGGCGTCACGATGATGAGCATCGGTCTGATGACGGACCCGAACAAGGCGGTGGTCTGGCGCGGACCGATGCTGATGGGCGCCCTCCAGCAGCTGCTGGGGCAGGTGGCCTGGGGCAAGCTCGACGTGCTGATCGTGGACCTGCCGCCGGGCACGGGCGACGTGCAGCTCACGCTCTGCCAGCGGACGCACCTGACCGGGGCCATCGTGGTGAGCACGCCGCAGGACGTGGCCCTGATCGACGCGCGCAAGGCCATCGACATGTTCCGCACGCTGAAGACCCCCGTGCTGGGCCTGATCGAGAACATGAGCGCCTTCGTCTGCCCGAACTGCGGGCACGAGTCGCACCTGTTCGGCCATGGCGGCGTGGAAGCCGAGGCACGGGCGGAGGACATCCCCTTTCTGGGCGCGCTGCCCATCGACCTCGCGACCCGCATCTCGGGCGACGAGGGGGTGCCGGTGGCGGCGGGCGAGGGGCCCATGGCCGAGGCGTTCCGGGGAATCGCGCGGCGCCTTATCGCGGGTGGAATGGCCTGAGGAAGGCCCGGTCCCAGGAATTCCCAGAGGCGTCCTTCGGGGCGCCTCTGTTTTGTTTACGGGTTGGCATCCCGGGCCGAGCCGGGCAGCGGTTCACGCCTGCGCGATTCGCTCTCATCTCACGACTGAGCCGACTAGGGTAAGTCGCTGAGATGGCTGGTATCTCACCTGCCGCGCGAGTGGTCGCGGTGACACTCGCCTCGGTCCGCACGGTTGCGGGGGCGAAGCGGACTGTGGCAGGCTTGCGCCAGGTTTGAACGCTCTTGCTTTGGGAGCGTGGCAAGTCGCCAACAGGTTTTCCCAGCAAATCCGGCCTTTCCACAGATTCATCCACAGGTGGAAAGCGCTTGGCCTGTGGCTTTCTCGCCGAGCGCCCGAGTCAACCCCAACATTCCCCTTGAGTGCCATGTTTTCCCATGGCATCCCTTGGTTCATCGGAAGCGGCACGGAAACCCAGGGACACCAAGATCCCGAACCAAGCGCAGTCATACAGGCAAACCATATCCGGTTGCTTCCGATACGAGAGCAGGACAGCAAAACGCCACAGGCGACACGTTCCGGCGCGCGAGCGAGCAGCATCCCCCCAGGTGCGCGCGCAGTCGGACTTCCCGCAAGGGAACGGCAACGGCGGATC
>CADCUU010000210.1 GCA_902805995.1 uncultured Rubellimicrobium sp. | reverse complement strand
TGTCCCATCTCCGTCCCGCCATGGTTCAGCAGAACCGAGCCGTCGCGGTAGACATGGACCAGCGCCCCCGCCTGATTGAGGTGGGTGAGCGTGAAGGAGATGCCGAACTTCACCGGCGAATAGGCGATGCCCTTCTTGAGGAGCGCGTTCGACGCGTTCCAGTCGCGCACCGCCGCACGCCGCGCATGATAGTCCGAGGAGGCAAGGAGCGCCTCCGTCATCTCAGGCAGGATGAAGTCCGTGACCTCCATCCCGAACGGTGTGTGGTTGTCGCGCTCTGGCACTTTAGGCGAATGCGCCCCCCCGAACCGCTGGCCCGTCCCCGACCCCAGTCGCACGGCCTCCTCCGGCGGGGCGTAGAAGTTCACGCGCCGCACCTCCACCGGGTCCAGCCCGACCTCGCGCGCGACATGCTCCACGATCCGCTCCATCCCCAGCATCCCCTGGGGGCCGCCGAATCCGCGGAAGGCCGTGGCGCTCTGCGTGTTCGTCTTGAGCCGGTGCGAGGTGATCCGCATATGAGGGACCAGATACGCGTTGTCGGCATGGAGCATCGCCCGGTCCGCTACCGCAAGGCTCAGGTCCTGGGACCAGCCGCAGCGCGCGAAGTGGGTCACGTCGATGGCATGGATGCGGCCCCGGTCGTCGAAGCCCACCTCGTAGTCGATGCGGAAATCGTGCCGCTTGCCGGTGATGACCATGTCGTCGTCGCGATCATAGCGCATCCGGCAGGCGCGCCCCGTCCGCTCCGCCGCCACCGCGCAGGCGATGGCGAGCGCGTTGCCCTGGCTTTCCTTGCCGCCGAATCCCCCGCCCATCCGCCGCACCACGACGCGGATGTCGTTCATGTGGAGCCCGAGCGCGTCCGCGACCTTGTGCTGGATCTCCGACGGGTGCTGGGTGGAGGAATGCACCTCCATCTGCCCCTCGCCGGGCAGCGCGAGCGCGGCTTGGCCCTCAAGGTAGAAGTGCTCCTGCCCCCCGATCTCGAACCGCCCCCGCAGGTGCCGGGGGGAGGAGGCCAGCGCGGCGGGCGCATCCCCCTTGGTCCAGACGCGCGGCCCGTCCTCGAAGCGGCTGTCTGCGGCCAGCGCCTCGTCGATCGTCAGGATCGGCGTCGCCTCCTCCACCTCGGCCTTTGCCAGACGCACGGCACGGCGCGCGGCAAGGTGGCTGTCCGCGATCACGAGGAACAGCGCTTGGCCCAGATAGTGGATCGGCCCGTCACACAGCAGCGGCTCGTCATGCGCCGAGGGGGATGTATCGGCCGAACGCGCGAGGTCCCCCGCCACCATCACGTCCACGACGCCCGGCGCGGCGCGCACCGCCGACAGGTCCAGCGACAAAAGCCGCCCCCGCGCCACGGTGGACAGCCCGAACGCCAGATGAAGGCAGCCCGCGGGCGCCGGGATGTCGTCGATGTAGCGCGCCTGCCCGGTGACGTGCAGGACGGCGGAATCATGCGTCTCGCGAAGGCCGACGGTCATGGCGCGATCCTCCGGATATCGGTCGCGGCGCCCGAAAGCTCCGCGAAGTAGCGCAGGAGCATCCCGCCCGCCGATTCCAGCCGGTAGCCCGCCGAGGCGCGCATGTCCGACAGCGGCGTGAAGTCCTGGGCAAAGGCCGGGATCGCCGCCTCGATGGTCGCCAGCGTCCAGGGCTGGCCCACCAGCGCGGCCTCGACCTGCGACGCCCGCTTGGGCACGCCCGCCATGCCCCCGAAGGCGATGCGCGCCGCCGTCACCGCGCCGCCCTCCACGGTCACGTTGAACCCTCCGCAAACGGCGGAGATATCCTGGTCGAAGCGCTTGGACAGCTTATAGACCCGGAACGCGGGGGCGCTCAGCGGCACCGTCACGGCCTCCACGAACTCGCCCGGTTGCCGGTCCTGCCGGCCGTAGTCGAGGAAGAAGCCCTCGATGGGCATCTCGCGACGCTCCCCGCCACGCCGCAGATGGAGCACCGCACCCAGCGCGATCAGCGCGGGCGGGTTGTCCCCGATGGGCGACCCGTTGGCGACGTTGCCCCCGATGGTCGCCGCGTTCCTCACCTGCGCCGAGCCATAGCGCAGGATCAGCCCCGCCCAGCTCGGATGCCGGTCGCGGACGGCAGCCAGCACTTCGGACATGGTCGCGCCCGCGCCGATCCGCAGCCGGTCGCCCTGCACCTCGATGCGGGACAGGTCGCGGGCACGGTTGAGGAATGCCACCTTGGGCAGGTCGCGCATCTGCTTCGTCACCCAAAGCCCCACATCCGTCGCCCCCGCGATCAGCGTGGCGTCCGGGTTCGCCGCATACCACGCCGCAAGTTCGTCGGTGCTTCCCGGCAGGAACGCCGCACCCTGCCCGAACTCCGGCCGGGGCGGGACGGCGACGGGCACCACCGGCGCGCGGGGGTCGGACGCGGACACCGAGCCGCCCTGCGACTCGCCCATCTGGCCCTTCGCCACGTCGTCCCCCTGGCCGGGCCGCGCCTCGGCGGGCGCGCCGCTCACCGCGCCGGGGCGTTCCCCCGTCCAGCCCTCGCCGGGGCCTCGGGAGCCCACGCCGGGTGAGGGGGCCTCGCCAGCCTCTCCGGAGGTCGTCGCGCCCGGCGGCACGTCCCGCAACCAGTCCGGCACGGGCGCCTCCGCCGCAGCCTCGGCGGCGCGGATGATCGGCGCATAACCCGTGCAGCGGCAGAGATTCCCCGCCAGCGCCACGTCATGGTCCCGGTCGCCGTTCAGATGCGCCGCCGCCATTGCGACGACGAAGCCCGGCGTGCAGAAGCCGCATTGGGACCCGTGATGCTCCACCATGGCCTGCTGGACGGGGTGCAGCTCGCCCGACGGCGACGCGATCCCCTCCACGGTGCGGACCGCCTTTCCGGCCAGTTGCGGCAGGAACAGGATGCAGGCGTTCAGCGCATGGACGCCCCGCGCATCCGTCACCATCACGGTGCAGGCGCCGCAGTCCCCTTCGTTGCAGCCTTCCTTGGTGCCGGTAAGGCCACGCTCCTCGCGCAGCCAGTCCAGAAGCGTCCGCGTGGGCGGCCCCTCGGCCCGCACAGCCTCTCCGTTGAGGAGAAACCCGATCTCCATGTGAATGCCCGCCGCCTTACCCGGATTTCCAAGGAAGGCGCGGTCGATGCGGCGTAGACCGGGCCCTGGACGGGATGAAAGCGGCATCGCGCCCTCTTGGCAAGCCCCACCCGCGAAACCGTGTCCCGGTCGGGAAAACCCGACTGTCCCGGCGTCAGGCCGCGGCGTAGGTCGGCGGGACCGATTTCACACCTGTTTTGACAAGGGATTTTCCCATGGACTTCCAGCAGATCCTGCTTCTCCTCAAGTTCGCCCATGTGATGGGCGCCATTCTCTGGGTCGGCGGCGCGAGCATCCTGACGCTCCTTTGCGTGATCCTCGACCGCCGTGGCGACGACCAGGCGACACTGACCGGCGTGTCCTACGTGGCCCTGCTCGGCAACCGCGTCTTCGCGCCCCTTGGCATGGCGACGATCCTGTCGGGCCTGCTCCTTGCCTGGCTCGCGGGCTACGGCTTCGCGGCCTGGACGGTGCTCGCCGCCGTGATCGTGGTCGGCACCTTCCTCCTGGGGGCGCTGGTCCTCGGCCCGACCTGCGGCAAGGCCATCGCCCTATGGCAGGAGACGGGCGACGCCTCCGCCGCCATCGCGCTGGGCCGCCGCGTGCTGCGGCTCGTCAAGCTCGACCTCGGCGGGCAGTTCGCGATCATCGCGCTCATGGTGCTCAAGCCCGGTTGGGTGGACGCGCTTCTCCTCGTGCCCGCCGCTATCCTGGCCCTGGGCGCGCTGGCCTACCACCGCGGCGCCCCGGCCCAAGGCATGGCTCAGCCCGCCTGAACCCGCGAGCCACGCGCGGCAGCAACGGGGGAGGGTCATGCCTCCCCCGTTCGCGCCTCCGGCAGGTCGGGAAAACCTGCCTGCCCCTGCGGCAGGGAAGGGCGTAGGACAGGGTCATTCCCCGATCCCTTTCTCACCCCAAGGCGTCCCATGGACCTTTTCCTCCTCCTCGACCTGCTCCACGCCCTGTCCGCCATCGCCTGGCTCGCCGGGGGCGCCGTCCTTGCGCTGATCCTCCTCACGGCTGCGCGCGACGACGCATCGGCCCGGCGCGCCGTTCCGGAAGCCGACCTGATCGGACGGCGCGTCCTTCGCCCGGCGGGCCTCGCCGCTCTCATGACCGGGCTGGCGCTCGCGGGGATCGCGGGCCTAGCGCTCCAGGCCTGGGTGATCCTGTCGGCGGCGCTCCTCCTGGGCTCGCTCGCCGCCCGCCGGCTTCTCCTCGCCCCCGCCTTCGCCCGCGCCGCGCGATACCCCGACACGGCCTCCCAGGCGCTGGCCCTCGTGCGATGGGACCTCGCGGCGCAACTCGCGACCCTCGCCCTCATGATCGCGCGCCCCGGCTGGACCGGAGCCGCCATCCTCGCGGGCCTCGCCACCTGCATCGCCCTGGCGCTCGCCCTCCTGCGGAGCCTGCCGGGGGAGGAGCATGAGATGGCCTGACGCCACGGTCCCACGCGCAATTGCACGACGCGCACTTCCGACTCGGGGGCCGCCCGGTCTAGGCTGCCCCCATGGCCAGCCCCCGCTTCATCCACCTCCGCGTCCATTCCGAGCATTCCCTCCTGGAAGGCGCGGTCCCCGTGAAGAAGCTGCCCAAGCTCGCGGCCGAGGCGGGGATGCCCGCCGTCGCGCTGACGGACAGCAACGCCATGTTCGCCGCGCTCGAATTCTCGGACTACGCGTCCAAGGCCGGGATCCAGCCCATCATCGGCGCGCAGCTCGACCTTTGCTAC
>CADCUU010000209.1 GCA_902805995.1 uncultured Rubellimicrobium sp. | reverse complement strand
ATGTGGGATCGGGCACTGCCGTCCTCGCCATGGCCGCGGCCCGCGCCTGGCCCGGGGCGGGACCGATTCTTGCGGGGGACAACGACCCCATCGCCGTTGAGACGGCCGCCGCGAACGTGGATGCGAACGACCTTGAGGATCGTGTGACCTGCCTGGAGGCGCAGGGCCTCGACCATCCGGTTTTCCAGGGGGCCGCGCCCTTCGACCTGATCCTCGCCAATATCCTCAAGGGGCCGCTGATCGCGCTCGCCCCGGACTTCGCGGCGGCGACGGCGCCGGGCGGACGGGTGATTCTCTCGGGCCTGCTGACCGAGCAGGCCGATGAGGTGTCCGGGGTTTATTCGCGCTCCGGCCTCAATGAGGTGGCACGGGATGAGATTGGTGATTGGGCGATCCTGACCCTTTCCCGCGCAGATTGAATTGCGACCGAAAAAAGGTTCAAAAGCGAAATAGCCATGTTTCTGCCGCAATTGGAGGGGACGACTCCGGGCTGTACCGATTAACCCAGCGTAAATACCAGGTGCCGCCCAAATGTCTCAGCCTTCGTTCGATGACCGCCTGAACCGTGTCAGCCGCAAGCATCGAAACCTGACCTCGGGAATGGTCTACCGACTCGGGCCGGACGGGCTCATCTCCGCTGAGCCGGACCGCCGCGCGACGGTCCGATTCCCGCTCCGGCCGCTCCTGTTCATTGCGGGGGTGGCCTTCGTCTTCAAGGTGGTGCTCTTCGTCGGCCTGGGGGAGGGCACCTACATGGCGCGCCTGAGCCACTTGCAGGAGGGGCGTGTGGTGGAGCGTGCCGCCGCCTGGGCGATGCAGCCCGACCCCGCGACCCGGGCCTTGGCCGACCTCGTGAAGCAGCTTCGCCCCACCTGATCGCACCCTGATCCGGGCGCGGCCTTGGCTCCCGTTCTCCGTTCGTGCTAGCCGATTGGTGGGGCAACGGGAGGATCAGGGCCATGCGCGTGATGGGAATCGACCCCGGCCTCCAGAACATGGGATTCGGGGTCATCGAGGTCGAGGGCACCCGCATCCGCCATGTCGCGAACGGGGTCGTCCATAGCGGGCAGGGGGATCTCGCGATCCGGCTTCTGCGGCTCTACGACCAGCTGCGCGCCATCGTGTCCGACCAGATGCCAGACCATGCCGCCGTGGAGCAGACCTTTGTCAACAAGGACGCGGCGGGGACGCTGAAGCTCGGGCAGGCGCGGGCCATCGCACTGCTGGTCCCGGCGCAGTTCGGGATTCCCTTGGGCGAATACGCCCCCAACGCCGTCAAGAAGGCCATCGTGGGCGTGGGCCACGCCGCCAAGGAGCAGATCGACCACATGGTGCGCCTTCAGCTTCCGGGCATTGCGCTCGCTGGACCGGATGCGGCGGATGCCCTCGCTGTGGCGATCTGCCACGCCCATCACCTGCAGTCCGCCAATCATCTGACCGCCGCCATCGCCAAAGCCGAGGACAAGGCCGCCGACATCCGGGCTCGCGCGGACCGGGCGGCGGTGGCGCAGGCCCTGCGGAGGGTCGGCCGATGATCGGGCGCGTCGCGGGGCGGCTCCTGTACCGGGCCGGGGACCATGTGCTGATCGACGTGCGGGGGGTGGGCTACCTCGTCCATATCTCGGACCGGGTGCTGGCGGGGCTGCCCCGCAACGGCGAGGCGGTGGCGCTCTTTACCGAGATGCAGGTGCGCGAGGACGGCTGGACGCTGTTCGGCTTTCCCACGCTGGTGGAGAAGGAATGGTACCGCCTTCTGGTGACGGTCCAGGGCGTGGGGGCCAAGGTGGCGCTGGCGCTCTTGGGCGCGCTGGGGGCGGATGGGCTGGGGCGGGCCATTGCGCTGGGGGACTGGGCGACGCTCGCCCGCGCCAAGGGGGTTGGGCCCAAGACCGCCCAGCGCGTCGCGAACGAGCTTCGGGACAAGGCGCCCGTCGTGATGGCCATGGCGGGCCTCGTGGGGACCACGGCCGCGACCACCCATGAGCTTGACGCCGAGGAGACCGAGGTGATCGAGACGGCCGAGCCGGTTGCCGCGAAGCCCGTCCGTGGGCGCAAGGCCGACGGGCAGGGCATGGCACAGGCGGAGGCGATGTCGGCCTTGGGCAATCTGGGCTATGGCCCCGGAGAGGCCGTGCAGGCCGTGGCGCAGGCCGCCGAGGCCAACCCGCAGGCCGGGACGCCCGAACTGATCCGTGCGGCGCTGAGGCTGCTCGCGCCCAAGGAGTAGAACGTGTTCGCCGTCTACGTGACGCATCCGCAGGTCGCGATCGACCCGACGTTTCCTGTGCCGGACTGGGGTCTTTCGGCGCTCGGGCGTGAGCGGGCCGAGGAGGCCGCGCGGCAACCCTGGGTGCGGGAGCTTGCCCGTGTCGTGACGAGCGCGGAGCGCAAGGCGCGGGACACGGCGGCGATCCTCGCCGGGGTAGCTGGAGTCGAGGCGGAGGTCTGGCCCGACTTGCACGAGAACGACCGGAGCGCGACGGGATACCTTCCGCCCTCGGAGTTCGAGGCTGCGGCGGACGTGTTCTTCGCTCGCCCGGCGGAAAGCTTTCGCGGATGGGAGACGGCCGAGGCGGCGCAGGCGCGTATCCTGAAGGCCGTCGGGGCCGTGCTGGAGGGGCACCCCATCGACCGCCCGATTGCCCTCGTGGGGCATGGAGCGGTGGGGACGCTCCTGTGGTTGGCGCTTGGCGGGCGGCCCATCAGCCGGGACGCCGACCAGCCCCACGGGGGCGGGAACCTTTTCGCCTTTGACCTGCGAAACCGCCGGCCGCTGTCGGGGTGGATCGCCTTCGAGACTTGGGACGGTGTCGCCGGGCTGGCGGAACGCAAGGTGAACGATTAGATTGGGCGCATGAGCGATCCCATCCTCCGCCCCGACCCGCAGCCCGAAGACATGTCCGACAAGGCGCTGCGCCCGCAGATGCTGTCCGAGTTCATCGGCCAGCACGAGGCGCGCCAGAACCTGCGCGTGTTCATCGAATCGGCCAAGATGCGTGGCGAGGCGATGGACCACACGCTGTTCTACGGGCCGCCGGGGCTGGGCAAGACCACCCTCGCGCAGATCATGTCCCGGGAGTTGGGGGTGGGATTCCGCATGACCTCCGGGCCGGTGCTCGCCAAGGCGGGGGACCTCGCGGCGATCCTGACGAACCTCGAGGCGCGGGACGTGCTGTTCATCGACGAGATTCACCGCCTGAGCCCGGTGGTCGAGGAGGTGCTGTATCCGGCGCTGGAGGATTTCCAACTCGACCTCGTGATCGGGGAGGGGCCCGCGGCTAGGACGGTGCGAATCGAGTTGCAGCCCTTCACGCTGGTGGGGGCGACGACGCGGCTGGGGCTTTTGACGACGCCCTTGCGGGACCGCTTTGGCATCCCCACGCGGCTCGAATTCTATACGGTGGACGAGCTTTACGAGATCGTCATCCGCAACGCGAAGCTTCTGGGCGCGCCCGCCGAGCCCGATGGCGCGCGGGAGATCGCGGCCCGGTCGCGAGGCACACCGCGGATCGCGGGGCGGCTGCTGCGCCGGGTCGTGGACTTCGCGCTGGTCGAGGGGAACGGCCGCGTGACGCGGGAGATCGCGGACCGGGCGCTGGACCGGCTGGGCGTGGACAAGATCGGCCTCGACGGGGCGGACCGGCGGTACCTGAGGCTCATCGCGGACAGCTATCTGGGCGGGCCGGTGGGGGTGGAGACGCTGTCCGCCGCCCTGAGCGAGGCGCGCGACGCCATAGAGGAGGTGATCGAGCCCTACCTCCTCCAGCAGGGGCTGATCCAGCGGACCCCGCGCGGGCGGATGCTGACGCAGGCCGCGTTCCGGCACCTCGGGCTGGAGGTGCCGAAGGGGCAGGCGGATCTGTTCGGCTGAAGGGGCGGGGCAGGGCGGCATGGGGGACCTGGGCGGTTGGCTCGGGTTCAGAATGGCCGAGAAAGGTTAACGAGTGCTGACCCCAACGCGCGTTGCGTGACCCCTGTGAGTGGGGGTTGACCGCGTTTCGCGGGGCGTCGGTTGCCGGATCTGGCGGGGTCGTGGCTGGGCTGGGAGCGGGGGACCGGACCAGCGGGGGGCCTCGGTTCCGATTGAGCGAAGCGGGTTCACGCGTCCTGAGCCCATTCGCCGTGCGTGAAACCTGTTGAACGCTTCAGTCAGGTGGCCGCTCGGGCATAATTTGGTCTATTCCGTCGCACTTGGCTCAATATAGGCCGCTGGCTTTCTTGAAGGTGGTTTGGCCCGAAGGCCCGTTTTGGAGCCTTGGTCGGCTCGCAGCCGTGTTTACCAACAGTTCTCGTGACCTCTGCGGGTGGTCTTCGATCACGGCACGTTTTGTTTGTTGTGGAGGTGTCCGGGCGGGACATGAGAGCCTGGACAGGACGGGACCAGCCGGGAGGTCGGGATCGCCTTACTCGACCGAAGCATGGCCCTGCGCGAAGGAGGGCGCGTCATTAGCGAGGTCCCCAATGCGTTTCATTCGCTCGTTCCTGTTCGCCGCCGGGCTCGTGCCTGGCCTTGTAGCGACCCCGGGCCTTGCCTGGCAGGAGACGCTGGAGACGCCGCGCGGGCTCGCCCGCGTCGAGGGCGCGCGCGGCGGCGATGACGACCTGCGCCTGATCGTCGGGGAGCGGGACCTTTACCGGACCGGGGAGTGGCTGGACATCTGGCCGGAGGCGGTCGCGGGCGACTGGCTTCTGTTCGGGCTGACGGAGGGGGGCTCGGCCTGCGGGATGATGTGGGCTTGGGTGCACCTCGACAGCGGGGCCGCGAGCGAGGTGTTCGGGACCTGCGGGATGGTCGAGGGCGTGAGTGCGCGGGGCGACGGGATCGTCACGGC
>CADCUU010000208.1 GCA_902805995.1 uncultured Rubellimicrobium sp. | reverse complement strand
CATCGCCGCCGTGACAGATCGCATCCGCGACCGTTCGATCGCGGCGCGGGGGCGCTACCGCGACAAGATCGCCCGCGCCCAGGCGCAGGGCGCGCGGCGGGCGCACCTCGCCTGCGGCAACCAGGCCCATGCCTATGCTGCCATGGGGGACCAGAAGGACGCCCTGCTGGAAGGACGCGTGCCCAACGTCGGCATCGTGACCGCCTACAACGACATGCTGTCGGCCCATCAGCCCTACGAGACCTATCCCCCGCTCCTCAAGGCCGCGATCAACCGCGCGGGCGGGACGGCGCAGGTCGCGGGCGGCGTGCCGGCCATGTGCGACGGCGTCACGCAGGGCCAGACGGGGATGGAGCTGTCGCTCTTCTCCCGCGACGTGATCGCGCTCGCGACCGGGGTCGCGCTCTCGCACAACACCTTCGACGCCGCGCTCTATCTTGGTGTCTGCGACAAGATCGTCCCCGGCCTTGTGATGGCGGCGGCGAGCTTCGGCCACCTGCCCGGCATCTTCATTCCCGCGGGTCCCATGACCTCCGGCATCCCGAACGACGAAAAGGCCAAGGTCCGCCAGCGCTTCGCGACCGGCGACGCCACGCGGGCGGAGCTGATGGCGTCCGAGATGGCCTCCTACCACGGGCCGGGCACCTGCACCTTCTACGGCACCGCGAACACCAACCAGATGCTCATGGAGTTCATGGGCCTGCACCTTCCGGGCGCGAGCTTCGTGAACCCCGGCGACCCGCTGCGCGAGGCGCTGACGCTGGCCGCCGCCGAACGGTCGGTCGCGATCACCAGCTTGGGCAACGACTACCGCCCCGTGGCCGACATCCTGGATGAGAAGGCCTTCGTGAACGGGATGGTCGGGCTGATGGCGACGGGCGGGTCCACCAACCTCGTCCTGCACCTGCCCGCCATGGCGCGGGCGGCGGGGGTGATCCTCGACCTCCAGGACTTCTCCGACATCTCGGCGCGCGTCCCGCTGATGGCCAAGGTTTACCCGAACGGGCTGGCGGACGTGAACCACTTCCACGCCGCTGGCGGCCTCCAGTTCATGATCGGGGAGCTTCTGGAGGCAGGTCTCCTCCACGACGACGTGGTCACGGTGGCGGGCGACGGGCTCCACCACTACACGCGCGAGCCGCGCCTGACGGACGGGGCCCTGTCCTGGGCCGAAGGGCCCAAGGCGACCGAGAACGACCGCATCCTCCGCCCCGTCCGTGACCCGTTCCAGCCGCAGGGCGGGCTCGTGCAGCTTTCGGGCAATCTGGGCCGGGCCGTCATCAAGGTGTCCGCCGTCGCGCCGGAGCGTCAGGTGATCGAGGCCCCGGCCCGCGTCTTCCACTCCCAGGACGCGGTGAAGGAGGCGTTCAAGGCGGGCGAGTTCACCGGAGACACCGTCGTCGTCGTACGCGGCCAGGGCCCCAAGGCCAACGGGATGCCGGAGCTTCATGCCCTCACGCCCGTCCTCGCGGTGCTCCAGGACCGGGGCTACAAGGTCGCGCTCGTGACCGACGGTCGCATGTCGGGCGCGAGCGGCAAGGTGCCCGCCGCGATCCATGTCTCGCCCGAGGCGGCGGATGGCGGGCCCCTGTCCCTGATCCGCGACGGCGACCTCATCCGGCTCGATGCGAGGACCGGCGGGCTGGAGGTTCTGGCGGACCTCACGGGCCGCGTCCCGGCGGAGATGGACCTGTCCGACAACGAGGACGGCGTCGGGCGCGATCTCTTCGCCGTCTTCCGCCGCAACGTCGGAGCGGCTACGGACGGCGCGGCGGTGGTCCTCTGATGGCCTCCGCACTTTCATCATCCCTCCCAGCGGGTTCCGCCGGGCGCAATGCAGGACTGACGCGATGACCCCCGAACACGCCTCCGAGCTCAACGCCCGCGTCTGCGCCTTGGCCCCGGTGATCCCCGTGCTGGTGGTCGACGACGCCGCCTCCGCCGCCGATCTGGCCCGCGCCCTTGTCGCCGGGGGGCTTCCGGCGCTGGAGGTGACGCTCCGCACCCCCGCCGCCTTGGAGGCGATCCGCGAGATGGCGCAGGTTCAGGGCGGCGTGGTCGGTGCCGGCACGCTGCTGACGGAGAAGGACGTGGAAGCTGCCAAGGAGGCGGGCGCGACCTTCGGCGTCTCTCCCGGCGCGACACGACGGCTGCTCGACGCCTGCGAGGCGAACGATCTGCCGCTCCTCCCCGGTGCGGCGACCCCGTCCGAGGCCATGGCGTTGCTGGAGCGCGGCTACAGCGTGCAGAAGTTCTTCCCGGCCGAGGGGAACGGCGGCGTGCCGGTTCTGAAGGCCTGGGGCGCGCCCATCCCGCAGGTGCGCTTCTGCCCGACGGGCGGCGTGTCCCTCGCCAATGCGCGTGATTACCTCGCGTTGCCGAACGTGCTCTGCGTCGGCGGAAGCTGGGTGGCCCCCGCCGGGATGGTCCGGTCCGGCGACTGGGCGGGGATTACGCGCCTTGCGCAGGAGGCCGCGGGGCTGCCGCGCCAAGGCTAGGCCGCGCGGGGCCAGCGCAGGATGGACGAGTTGGGCCGGGTCGTCCGTCCAAGTCGGCCAGCGCGTCAGGGCCGGGGGTTCGGAGATACGGCCTTGGCGTGCCCTTCTCGTCTTGGGCTGATCGCAGGCTCGGAAATCTCGCCTGCGGCCCCCGGTGGGCCCTTGAGCCGGGGCTTCGGACGTCCTATCTATGAACTGTCCTCGCAAGGGGACTATGGGCATAAACGCGCACGGAATAAGCGGTTCGGACCCGGGGGCGGTACCCGGCGGCTCCACCAAACGCTCCCTCATTGGGGGACTGATGGGGCCGAAACAGGATCGACGAACGTGTAAAGGTGTTTGCTTTGTCCCGGTGAGGTACCACCGTTACCGGTCCGCAATGCATAGTTGCCAATGACAACAATGCTCCGGCGATGGCTCTGGCTGCGTAAGCAGTCCGGGTATCCCGAACCTAAGTCCTTGCGGGTAGCACCGTAAGGCGGGGTCCGCAGGCACCTGGCAACAGAAGCCTGCACCTAACTCCCTCTTCCTTGCAGGCCAGCCACGGCGCGCTACGCTGCCCGTCATGACGCCCGAGGATCTGGCCCAGCGGCACCCGCGCCTTTACCACCTCACCTCACCCGAGGCGGTGGAGAGCATACGGCGGCATGGGCTCCTGCCGCCGCTCGCGCTTCTGGACCTGTTCGAGGCCGATGCGGGCACCCGCGCCCGTGTTCTTGCGCGGCGGCCCGAGGCGGTCGTGCTGACGCATCCCGTTCATGGGCAAGCCGTGGTGACCGACAACCGCCCACTCAGCGATCTGCGGCTGGCGCGAATCCTCGACGACGGGCTTTCGCCTGACGACTGGCGGTGGAGGCTGGCGGAGCGTGTCTTCTTCTGGGTGGACGGCCGCGACCTTGCCAAGCTCCGGGGGGCGAGGCTCAATCGGGACCGGGAGCGGGTCGTGATCGAGTTCGACACGCTGTCGCTCGCACGGGCCGATGCCGACCGGCTGGAGATCAGCCCCATCAACAGCGGCGCGACGATCCACGATCCGCCCCGGCGTGGGGTCGGGACCTATGCTCCGCTCCTCGACACCGACTGGCCGGAGTGGCGCAGGCGGCGGGGCCGCGTCGCACCCGACCGGATCAAGGAGGTCACGATCCGCGGGCCGGTGCCGGATGCGGGCGCACACATCGTCAGGATCTGGTCGAACGACGAGGGCTGATGCGATCTGCCGCCGCAGCGAAGCTACCTCTGGCCGGAGCCTGGCGCTGTCCGCATGGGACAACGGGCGTCCCGGAGCGAATCAGGGATCCCGTTCTGGCGGCGAGGTTCAACTTGGGATTGCGGATAGGATGTTTCCTGACAGGACCCTTGCCGAAGAGAGCCCAATGCCGCCTGCATCCCGCCGTCCGGGCAGGGTCCTGCCGCCCTCACCTGCCCCCCTTCCACCTGCCGCCGAATTCCCTATGCTCACGCACAAGAGACTTCGGAGGCCTAGGTGACGCGTACCATCGACTACGGAAACCTGATGCATCGCGCGATGCGGGGCCTGATTCAGGAGGTGCTGGCCGGGGTGGCTGTGAACGGGCTTCCGGGGAAGCACCACTTCTTCATCACCTTCGACACCCAGCACCCCGACGTGGAGATCGCCGACTGGCTGTCCGACCGCTACCCAGGCGAGATGACCATCGTGATCCAGCACTGGTTCGCCGACCTGGAGGCGGCGGATGAGGGCTTTTCCATCACGCTCAACTTTGGCGACAACCCCGAGCCGATGTACATCCCCTACGACGCGATCAAGACCTTCGTGGACCCGTCCGTGGAGTTCGGCCTGCGGTTCGAGACTCAAGGGGCCGCGCAGGCCGCGGTGGAGCCCGAGAGCCCGCCCCCGTCCGGTGGCAAGGCGAAGGACGACCAGCAGAAGTCCGAGCGCGGCGAGGCCGAGATCGTGAGCCTCGACAAGTTCCGCAAGTAGTCTTCCGTCATCCCCTCCCCTGAGATACAGGGTATGCGACGGTATACCGGGGAGGGACAGATGACCGCGACGCGCACAAGGACCGAGACCGACAGCTTCGGCCCGCTTGAGGTCGCTGCGGATCGCTACTGGGGCGCGCAGACGCAGCGGTCGATCCAGAACTTCCCCATCGGCTGGGAAAAGCAGCCCGTGGCCATCGTCCGCGCGCTGGGCTTCATCAAGCAGGCCTGCGCCGAGGCGAACAAGGCCCGTGGCGCCATCCCGGCGGAGATCGCGGATGCGATGGTCGCGGCGGCGGCCGAGGTGGCGGCGGGCAAGCTCGACGATCATTTCCCGCTGGTGGTCTGGCAGACCGGGTCGGGCACCCAGACTAACATGAACGCGA
>CADCUU010000207.1 GCA_902805995.1 uncultured Rubellimicrobium sp. | reverse complement strand
GCCCCGCGCCCTCTGGGACCGCTGGCCCCATCCTGCCGTCCTAATGGGTCGGACCGTCGCTTGGGCCGACCGCCGCCTCAACGACCGCACCCGCCCGATGGGGGTGCTGGCGCTCCTAATCCTCCTGACAGGGGCCATCGCCCTAGGCCTCGCGCTGGTCGCCCTGCCGGGAGGGCTCGCCGAGGTGATCGTCGGCGCGATTCTCCTCGCGCAACGCTCCCTCGCGGACCACGTCACCGCCGTCGCCCGGGGCCTGCGCATGTCGCTGGGCGAGGGCCGCCGCGCCGTCGCGATGATCGTGGGCCGCGACACCGCCGCCCTCGACGAATCCGCCACCGCCCGCGCCGCCATCGAATCCGCGGCCGAGAACTTCTCGGACGGCATCGTGGCCCCGGCCTTCTGGTTCGCCGTGGCGGGCCTGCCGGGGCTACTGGCCTACAAAGTCGTCAACACCGCCGACAGCATGATCGGCCACCGCACCCCGCAGCACGAGGCGTTCGGCTGGGCCTCGGCACGCTTCGACGACCTGCTGAACCTCATCCCCGCGCGCCTGTCGGCCCTGCTGATCTGGCTCTGTGGGCCCCGCGGCCCCTGGCGCCCGATCATCACCGAGGCGCGCCTCCACCGCTCGCCCAACGCGGGCTGGCCCGAGGCGGCGATGGCCCGCGTTCTGGACGTGGCACTCTCGGGCCCCCGCTCCTATCACGGCGAGATGCGGGACTACCCCTGGGTCCACCCCCAGGGCCGCAGGACCATCGGCGCGCCCGAAGTCGAGGCCTCGGTCCGCGTGCTCTGGCGCGCCTGGGGCATCCTGCTGGCCTTCGCGGTGCTCGTGGCGGCCCTTTAGGCCGCCGCCTTCAGCTCCTCGGCCGCCCCGGCCATGATCCGCAGCGACTCGAGCCGGGCCTCCACGTCATAGATCATCCCGGCCAGGATGATCTCGTCGAGCCGGAGCCTCTCCTGCACCTCCCGCAGCTTGCGGCGCACCGTAGACGGGCTGCCCACGGCCGAGAAGGCGAGCGCGCCGTTCGCCATGGCGAGCCCTTCGGCCGGCACCGCGTCGAGCGGTCCCGGCGGCGGCAGCGGGCCGGGACGCCCCGTCCGCAGCCGCGAAAAGGACAGAACCTGGGAGGAGCGCAGCCGCTCCGCCTCCTCGTCGGTGGCAGCCGCGCAGGCCCCCATCGCGACCATCACATGCGGGGCATCCAGCCACTGCGAGGGCCGGAAGGTCGCGCGATACACTTCCATCGCCTCCTCCAGATGGGTCGGCGCGAAATGCGAGGCAAAGGCGTAGGGCAGCCCCAGATAGGCCGCGAGCTGCGCGCCATAGAGCGAGGAGCCCAGGATCCAGACCGGCACCTCGGTCCCCGTGCCGGGCACGGCCTGCACACGCGCCTCCCCACTGTCCTTCGACAGGAATCCCAAAAGCTCCACCACGTCCTGCGGGAAGGAGTCCTCGGGCGCCATGTGCCGCCGCAGCGCCCGGGCGGTCAGCATGTCCGTACCCGGCGCGCGGCCAAGGCCGAGGTCGATCCGCCCCGGGAACATCGTGGCCAGCGTCCCGAACTGCTCCGCCACTACCAAAGGCGCGTGGTTGGGCAGCATGATGCCCCCAGCCCCCACCCGGATCGTCGAAGTGGCCGCCGCGACGTGCTGGATCACCAGCGGCACCGCCGCCGAGGCGACGCCCGCCATGTTGTGATGCTCCGCAAGCCAGAAGCGCCGGAAGCCCAACCGTTCCGCCTCCTGCGCGAGACGGACGGATTCGCGAAAGGCGCGGGCGGCGTCGCCCCCTTCCACGATGGGGCAAAGGTCGAGAACGGACAGCTGCATGGGGACCTCCCTGGCGCGGCAGTCCCTTTAGGTGGCGTGCCAAGGCCGGGCCTGCAACCCCGGCTCACGTCAGACGGAGCCAACCTTCCGCCACGTGGCCCCCCGCGATCACTGCCAGCGCCACCAGCGCCGACAAGAGCGAGCGTTCCCGCACGAGGCCGTAGCCCACCGCCATCGCCGCGCCGACGCCCCCCGCCATCAGCCGCCAGATCTCTCCAGGCGGCAGGACGTCCAACGCCAGCCAAGCACAAGCCAGCGCATTGAGCATGAGCCAGAGCGGGCTCCAGCCGCCGAGGCTCACCTGAAACGGCTCGGGTAGCCAGATCCGGCCAAACCCGCGCGAGGGCGACAGCAGGTCCGCCGCCAGATGCACCGCGACCCCCAGCGCGGCCCCAGAGGCCGCGGCGGGCCCAAGCTCCGGCGCAAACCAGAGCACCAGAAGCGGCAGCAGGACGGAATGGGTCAGGATCGACCGGTGATGCAGGATCCGCAGCGCCATGTGGTCGATGTCAGGCGCGGCCACGAAGACGGCCGCCGTACCGGCCAGGAGAAATCCCTGGCCGGCCACGGACGATCCAAGCTCCCCCAGGACCCCGAGGGCGTCGGCCCTCACTCCGCCGCGATCTTCCGGCTCGGGTTGTTGGGGTGCGTCGTCCAGTTGGCGTAATCACCCACGGTAATCCCCGTGCGCGGATCGACCGAGCCCTTGGGAAGCTCCACCATGGTGATGCAGTCCTGCACCGGGCAGACGTCCACGCAGAGATTGCAGGCCACGCATTCCTCGTCCTTCACCGTGAAGACCCGGCCCGGGTTCATGGCGATGGCCTGGTGGGACGTGTCCTCGCAGGCCGCGAAGCAGCGCCCGCAGGAGATGCAGAGATCCTGATCGATCCGCGCCTTGGTCACATAGCTGAGGTTGAGGTACTGCCAGTCGGTGACGTTTGGCACCGCGCGCCCGACGATCTGGTCGACGCTCGTGAAGCCCTTGCGATCCATGTATTCCGACAGGCCCGACGTCATCTCCTTGATGATGCCGAAGCCGTAAGTCATGGCCGCCGTGCAGACCTGCACCGTGCCCGCGCCCAGCGTCAGGAACTCCGCCGCATCGCGCCACGTCGTCACGCCGCCGATGCCGGAGATGGGGAGACCGTAAGTCTCGGGCGAGCGCGCGATCTCAGCCACCATGTTGAGAGCGATGGGTTTCACCGCCGGGCCGCAGTAGCCGCCATGCGTGCCCTTGCCGTCGATCTTGGGCTCGGGCGCGAAGTCGTCGAGGTCCACCGACGTGATCGAGTTGATCGTGTTGATGAGGGAGACCGCATCCGCCCCGCCTCGCTTGGCCGCTTCCGCGGGCTTGCGGATGTCCGAGATGTTGGGCGTGAGCTTCACGATGCAGGGCATCCGGCTATGGGTCTTCACCCAGCGGGTCACCATCTCGATGTATTCGGGCACTTGCCCCACGGCGGACCCCATCCCCCGCTCGGCCATGCCGTGCGGGCAGCCGAAGTTCAGTTCCACCCCGTCCGCGCCCGTGTCCTCGATCCGGTGGAGGATGTCCTTCCACGAATCCTCGTCGCAGGGCACCATCAGGGAGATGATGAGCGCCCGGTCCGGGTAGTCGCGCTTGACCGATTTGATCTCGCGCAGGTTCACCTCCAGCGGGCGGTCGGTGATGAGCTCGATGTTGTTGATCCCCAGCACGCGGCGGTCGGCGCCATAGATCACGCCGTAACGCGGGCCGTTGACGTTGACGACGGGTGGTCCTTCCGATCCCAGGGTCTTCCAGACCACCCCGCCCCACCCGGCCTCAAAGGCGCGGCGGACGTTGTATTCCTTGTCCGTGGGCGGCGCGGAGGCGAGCCAGAACGGGTTCGGGGACCTGATGCCGATGAAGTTCGTCGCAAGGTTGGCCATCAGATCGCTCCTCCCGTCAAAGCCGCATGAATTGCCTCGGCCGCGTCGCGCCCCTGCGCCGCCGCGGTCACCGTCAGGTCCTGCCCGTTCGGGGCGCAGTCGCCGCCGATCCAGACCCCGGCGGGCAGGCTCGTGGGGTCGATCTTGCCACCGATGGCCGACACGCCATCGGGCACATCGCCCAGGGTCTGGCCGATGGCCTTGAAGACCTGGTCCGCCTCCAGCCGGAAGCCGTTCTCGCTGATCCGCAGGATGCCGTCCGGCGTCGTCTCCGTGTAGGCGAACTGCACCTCGCGCACGGCACCGTTGCCCCCGATCTCCACGGGTGCAGCCTCGTGCACGATCCGCACGCCCGCGTTCTTGGCATGGGCCTGCTCGTAGCCCGAGGCGCTCATCTGCTCCTGCCCCCGGCGATACACGATGGTGACGTTCTCGGCCCCGAGAGCCCTGGACTGCACGGCGGCGTCGATGGCGGTCATGCCGCCGCCGATGACCACGACGCTCCGCCCGATGGGGATCGCCCCCTTGTCGCCCGCCTGCCGCAGCCCGGCGATGAACTCCACGGCGTCGCGGACCTCGCCCCGATCCTCGCCAGGGGCGCGCAGCCCGTTCACGCCCTGAAGGCCCGTCCCGAGGAACACCGCGTCGAAATCCTGCCGAAGCTGGTCGAGGCTCATGTCCCGCCCCAGCTCCACGCCCATCCGTAGCTCGATCCCGCCGATGCGGAGGAGCCAGTCCACCTCCTCCTGGGCGAAGCCGTGCGGCACCTTGTAGGCCGCGATGCCATACTCATTGAGCCCGCCGGGCTTTGGCCGCTTGTCGAAGACCACGACGTCATGCCCGCGCATTGCAAGCCGGTGCGCGCAGGCCAGACCCGCAGGCCCCGCCCCCACCACGGCCACCCGCCGGCCGGTCGAGGGCGCCCGCGTGTAGGGGTGGGCGTTCCGCGCCATCCCCGCATCCGTGGCGAACCGCTGGAGCCGCCCAATCTCCACGGGCTTGCCCTCGGCGGCCTCGCGCACGCAGGAGCCTTCGCAAAGCTGCTCGGTCGGGCAGACGCGGGCGCAGGCGCCGCCAAAGATGTTCTGGTCCCAGATCGTGCGGGCCGCCACCTCGGGCTGCCCCGAAAGGATCTGGCGGATGAACAGGGGGATGTCGATCTCGGTCGGGCAGGCCGCGATGCAGGGCGCGTCGTAGCAGAAGTAACAGCGGTCCGCCGCCACCCGGGCCTCGTGGTGGTCGAACGGCATCTGCGCGTCCGAGAAGTTTCCGGCGATCCGGTCCGCATCCAGTCGGTGCGGGACGACGCCGGGGGTCTGCGGGCTGTTCATGGGCTCCCCTCCCTGAAGCGGTATTTCATCGCAGCGTGGCACAGGGTCAGGATTTTACCAAACGGAAAAAAACGCGTCAGGCGGCGCTCTCGAAGAGGTGCGCGACGCTGCCCGCATAATAGGCAAAGAGGTCCCGCTCCGCCGCATGCCGCGCCACGCCCTCTGGTCCGCGCGTGATGACGCCCCGCTCCTCCAGCAGCCCCAGCGCATCGGCCACGATCCGCGACGCGCCCCGCTTGGGCAGAACAGCCCCCCGCGCCGCCAGCGCCACGAGGTCCGCGCGGACCAGCGCCTCCAGCGCATCGGCGCTGCGGGCCTGACCGTCCAGCAGGTGCCGCGCCACCAGGGCCACAGGCACGACCGGCACCGCCTCCGCCACCCGCGCCATGAGATCGGCCGCCAGTGCCTCCGGCGACACGTTCGGCGACCTCGCCAGAAACTCCGTCAACGACAGGGGATGGCCCAAGGCGACCTTGGCCGTGCCGAAGCCGCGAAAGCGGAAGGTGAGCCGTTGCCACAGATGCGTACCAAGCCCTCCCAGCACCTCGGCCAGAGGGGGCCGGAACCGCCGCACGCCCGTCACATGGGCCCGGATCAGGAACCGGTCCTCGATCACCCGGTCGTAA
This sequence comes from uncultured Rubellimicrobium sp., assembly GCA_902805995.1. Classification (GTDB taxonomy): domain Bacteria; phylum Pseudomonadota; class Alphaproteobacteria; order Rhodobacterales; family Rhodobacteraceae; genus Rubellimicrobium. The sequence goes on along the minus strand of CADCUU010000207.1, from coordinate 9,428 downwards.
TTGATCCCCACCGGCACGAAGACCACGTCCCGGTCCCTCTCGGCCGTGCCGTCCATGATATAGCTCAGCAGGCCGAGCCGAGGCTCTCCCATGCGCCCATCGACGCTGAGCCGCCCTTCCGGAAAGATCGCCTGCGTGACCCCCCCGGCCGTGGCCAACTGCACATACCGCGCCAGCACCCGGCGATAGAGCGCCCCCCGGTCGCGCCGCCGGATGAAATAGGCCCCCATCATGCGGATCATCCCCGACAGCGGCCAGACCCGCGCCCATTCGCCCACCGCGTAGCTCAGCGCGCCCGAGGGCGAGACGAGCCAGGTGACCAGCACGTAGTCCATGTTCGACCGGTGGTTCATCACGAACACCACCGCCGCCTCGGGCGGCAGGCGGTCCAGCGCGGCCATGTCGATCTCCGACAGCCGGATGCGGTAAAGCGACCGCGACAGCCACCGGGCCAGCCTCGTGCCGAACCCGAAGTAGAGCGTCGCGGAGAAGGCCGGCACGATCTCCCTGGCAAAGTCGCGGGCCCGCTCGAAGGCCACGCTTTCGGGGATGCCGTTCCCCCGCGCATCCTCGGCCACGGCGCGCAGGACCAGGGGGTCGTAGATCAGCCGCTGGATCATGTCGAACCGCCGCGCGAGCTTGAACGGCTCGATGGGCCGCTTGAGCCGCCGGTTCAGCCGCGCGACCACCCGCTCCGTCCGCTGCCGGACGAACCAGCGCACCGAGGGGAACAGGAAATGCGACAGGAACGTCACGCCTGCAAAGAGCAGGATCAGCAGAAGGAGCCAGAACGGCAGCGTGACGGTCCGTGTCATGGGGGGCAGTCCTGACAGGGAAGTGGCCCGCAAACAATCCCGCGCGCGGACACGCCGCGCGGCCCTATTGCGCGGCACCGGGCCTTTCCGCCGCATTCCTTTCTGGAAAGCAGAATGCCGCCATTGTGGTATTGAGTCGGGTTGGATAGGAACTATCAATCCCGGTTAGGGATTGTGGTCATAACGGGTGGCGGAGTTTCCCGCAATCATCGAGAGGGAAGTGCAGGATATGGATTACGAGAACATGTCGCGCAAGGAGCTCATGCAGCTTCGCGCCAATATCGACAAGGCGATCGCATCGGTCGGCGATCGCGATCGCCGCAATGCGCTGCGCGCCGCGGAGGAAGCCGCGCGCGAGCACGGCTTTTCCCTCAATGAGTTGACGCCGCTCGCGGGCGCTGCCCAGGGCCGGGGACGCGGACGCCGGGCCGGGGGGGCCGCCGCAGGCCCCGCCAACGCGCCCCGCTACCGCAACCCCGAGAACCCCGAGCAGACCTGGTCCGGGCGCGGCCGTCGTCCCCGCTGGGTCCACGAGGCCGAGGCCGCAGGCCGCTCCCTCGCCGACATGGAGATCGGCTGATCCTTACGGGTCGGGGCGCCTGGACTTGCAGGCGCTCCACCAAGCCTTCGAAGTTCTGGCCCCAAGCGATCTCGCCAGCCTAGCTCTCGTCGACGCCACGCACGACGGGCCGGCATCCCACGCCGCAGAACCGCCTGCTCACCATCCCACGAAATCGACAGGCCACGACCTCCCGTCCATCCATTTGCCACAAGGCTCTATCCCATTGAGCATGTCGTTGCCGGACTGCAACCCGTTATGACGGGTCGAAGATGCCGTGGCAGTAGCAGGTCCCAGTCACCTCCCAATCGCCCGACTTTAGCAAGGGACAGGAATCCCGATCTACCGGCATGAGGTCGGCCCCGCGCAACGGCCCTTCCTTGTCACGCCCCAAAAATCCGCAATGCATCCGCTCCTGGCGATCGAGGTAAGCTGGATTCGTGTGAACGGATCGGCTGTGAAATCGATCGCCTTGCTAGATTACGCTACGGCACGGGCAGACAGACTGTCGGCAAGAATGGCCCAGGCGATGGCACGGCGCACCAAGATCCTTCTTGGAATTCCGCAGTCAGGCCATCATGGCCCTCCCGCCTTGGAAATGCGGACAATTTCCAGCCGACCAGCCCCTACGATTTGACTTGCCTTCCGGCCCCGGGCCAGATCGTCCCGACCACGCAGAGAAGGACCAGCGGCATGACGACCCATATCGGCGCCACCCGGGGAGAGATCGCGGAAACGGTGCTTCTTCCCGGCGATCCCCTGCGCGCGCAATGGGCGGCCGAGACCTTCCTCGACGACGCCACCTGCGTGAACCGCGTGCGCGGGATGCTGGGCTTCACGGGCATGTGGAAGGGCCGGCGCGTGACGATCCACGGCTCGGGCATGGGGATGCCGTCGCTGTCCATCTACGCCAACGAACTCATCCGCGACTACGGCGCCACGACCCTGATCCGCGTGGGCAGCGCCGGGGGTTACCAGCCGCACACCCAGGTCCGCGACCTCGTCCTCGCGCAGGCGGCGTCCTCGGTCGGCACCCCCTCCTCCACGATCTTCCGAGAGGTGAACTTCGCCCCCATCGCCGACTGGGGCCTCCTCTCCGCCGCCTATGCGGCCGCCGCAGCACGGGGCGCCCGCGTGCATGTGGGCGGCATCCACTCCTCCGACACCTTCTACACCGAACGCCTCGACCACACGGAACAACTCATCCGCCACGGCACCCTCGCGGTGGAAATGGAGGCCGCGGAACTCTACACCCTCGCCGCCCGCTACAAGGTCCGGGCCCTGGCGATCCTCACCATCAGCGACCACGTCATCACCGGCGAGGCTCTCGAAGCCCATGAGCGGGAACGCAGCTTCGGCGAGATGATGGAAATCGCGCTCGAGGCCGCCTTTGCCCTGTCCGCGGATTGATCCAGGTCAAGACGAGCTGTCACGAACCGGCGCTAGGCTCTCCTGACCAGAGAAGTGGAGCCCCGCATGCGACTCGCGCCCGAGACCCAGGACTGGAGCATCCGCCGCAAGGCCGAGCCGGCATCATCCGCAGCGCTCGCCCCGGCCGATCTCGTAGACTACGGCCTCCGGCGCGAGGAAATCCGGCAACTTGCCCTTCTCTCCCCGGAGCGGATCGACAGGAGGAACAGGATGGCCCGACTCAACGGACTCGACCCGGCGCGGCTGGTAGAGGATCGCACCCTCGACATCGCGACCGCCCTGTGCTGCGCCGACTGCGCGGCCGAAGGCCAGTGCCGCATGGCGGTGGAGGACGGCGCCCCCGCCGCGGGCGCCGAGTTCTGCGGCAACGCGGCCACCTTCGGGATGCTCGCGGCGGAGTGAGCCCTGGCTCGGGTCAGCCGACCGTCTTGGCAGGCAGCCAGGGTAGCACGTCGGGGTCGGCGATCCACCCGCACGACAGATCGAGCCCCGCCAGACGCGCCGGCTCTTTTTCCATGATCCGCCAGATCCAGGCTGCCTGGACTGCGCACAGCAGCGCATCGAGAGGGTCCCCGCCCGGTTCCTCCGCGAGCCATGCGGGTGCCCCGACGGACAGGCCAAACCGCGCCCGCCCCGCCTCTCCGGTCAGGAGGGTCAGAAGCAGGTCCCGCGCCTCGCGAAGCGCAGGCGTCTGACGCGACCTCTCCTCGGCCTTGTAGGACCGGCGTCCAATCAGCGCGCGCGCTGCGACGCCCGGATAGCCCTCAACCGCGATGCGGTCAGGGTCGCCGTCCGCAAGGCCCGGAACGTGGACACCCGCACGGAACAGACGTGGCACCCCCTCGAACTGCATAAGGGCCACAGGCACGCCGTAAAGCTTCTGCGGGCTCACCGCGCCCGAGCCACGTTCGAACTCCCGCGCATGCTCCCGATCACCCGGCGCGCGATCGGCCTTGTAGGCCTCCAGCGCGGCACGAAACCCGGGCCGGGTCATCCCGCCGATCAGCCGGGCAAAGTCCGGCCACTCCTCCGGCCAGCCCATGTTGCGCAGAAAGGTGCGGGACTGCGTGAAGGGAAAATCAAACGCGCCGATCCAGGGCCCCGGCCCCTGCAACGCCGCCTCAAACGCATCGAGCGACCGGATGCGATCCAGCCGCTCGAAGATCAGACGGTCGCCCTCCAGATGACAGACCGCGACGCAGATCGGCTTGCGGGCCGAGGGCGCGCTCGTGAAATCGACGCCCCGGACCTGCAATGCTCCGTCAGACCACCCGTTCCAGCATAAGCCGCCGGATATCCATGATCGCCTTGGCCGGGTTCAGCCCCTTCGGGCACACCTTGGCGCAGTTCATGATCGTGTGGCAGCGATAGAGCTTGAACGGATCCTCGAGGTCGTCGAGCCGCTCACCCGTCGCCTCGTCGCGGGAATCCACGATCCAGCGATAGGCATGCAGCAGCGCCGCCGGCCCCAGATAGCGGTCGCCGTTCCACCAGTAGGACGGACAGGCCGTCGAACAGCAGGCGCACAGGATGCACTCATATAGCCCATCGAGGAGCTTGCGGTCCTGCGGCGACTGACGCCACTCCTTCTCGGGCGCGTTGGTGTAGGTCTCCAGCCAGGGCTTCACGCTCGCATGCTGGCCAAAGAAATGGCTCAGGTCCGGCACGAGGTCCTTGATGACCGGCATGTGCGGCAGCGGATAGATCCGCACGTCGCCCTTCACCTCGTCGATGCCCTTGATGCAGGCCAGCGCATTCGCCCCGTCGATGTTCATGGAGCAGGAGCCGCAGATCCCCTCCCGGCACGACCGGCGGAAGGCGAGGCTCGGATCAATCTCGTTCTTGATCTTGATGAGGGCGTCCAGGATCATGGGCCCGCAGCTGTCGAGATCGACAAAATAGGTGTCGATCCGCGGATTGGCCCCGTCCTCCGGGTTCCAGCGATAGATGCGGAAGGTCTTGAGGTTCGTGGCCCCCTCGGGCTTGGGCCAGGTCTTTCCGACGCTCATGCGGCTGTTGCGGGGCAGTCGAAGCTGGACCATGGTCTCTCGCCTTCCTCGGATAGGGGGCCTCGGGCGGCGGTCCGCCCGGGCCGTATGGGTTACTGTCCCAGCGTCGCCTGGATGCAGCCGATCGTCTCAGGTCGCGCGAGCACCGCGTTGACGATGGGCGCCAACTCGGCCGAGGGCGAGGACGCGCTGGCAAGGGTCGCCTTTTCGGCGGGTTGGGCCTGGGCCACGATGCAGGCCGTGACGACCTGCCCGTGATAGCCGGGGATCTGCTCCTGGATCATGGGCAGGACGACTGCGCTGGCCTGCGCGTCCTCGGGGGAGGTCTGGGCCAGTACCGGCGCGGCCAGGAGGCCGAGCGCGAGGGCAAGGACGGTGGTCTTCACAGGCAGGTTCTCCTCAGGACCGAAGGCGCGGCGGTCGGATCGGCAGGGCGCCGGTCCGGTCGACCACGCATTCCTCATACACGGCAAGCGGGTCGCGCCCTGCGAGATAATCCCCGGAGACCCCGATGGCGACCCCCCCGAACGGTCCGTCGTCGGAACTCGCGCCGATCGTGACCTCCCCCGTCGGGCCCTGCGCGGCCTGGGCCCGCTGCTCGCAGGCTTGGGCCGCACGTTCGGGATCGACCGGGACAGGCTCGCAGGCGGCGAGCAGCCCCGCGCCGGCGATCAGGAGGAGAACGCGTTTCATGTCAGTACACTCGCGCCTTGGGGGCGATCCGCTTGGGATCGATGCCGCCCTGCTCGGGCGGGGTGAGCGGGTCCGTGTGGACCGGCCGGTAGGCCAGCTCCACCCGGCTCCCCTCAACATAAGCCAAGGTGTGCTTGCGCCAGTTCACATCATCGCGGTTGGGGAAATCCTCGTGGGCATGGGCCCCCCGGCTTTCCTTGCGCGCCTCGGCGGACACGATGGTGGCGATCGCGTTGGGCATGAGATTCGTGAGTTCCAGCGTCTCCACGAGGTCCGTGTTCCAGATCAGGCCCCGGTCCTCGACGCGGATGTCCTCCATCTTGCCCGCAATGTCGGTCATTCGCCGGACGCCCTGCGCCAGCGTGTCCGAGGCACGGAAGACGGCGGCGTCCTCCTGCATGGCGCGCTGCATCTCGCCGCGAAGCTGCGCCGAACCGGTCCCGCCCTTTGCGTGGCGGATCGCGTCGAAGCGGCCCAGCGCAAAGTCGAGCGACGCCTTGGGGATGTCCGGGTTCGGGGTGCCGGGCTTGACGATCTCCGCCGCGCGGATCGCCGCCGCCCGGCCAAAGACCACCAAGTCGATCAGCGAGTTGGACCCCAGCCGGTTCGCCCCATGAACGGAGGCGCTACCCGCCTCGCCCACCGCCATCAGGCCGGGTGACACGCGGTCGGGGTCGCCCTGGGCGGGGTTCAGCACCTCGCCCCAATAGTTCGTGGGGATGCCGCCCATGTTGTAGTGCACCGTGGGCAGCACCGGCACGGGCTCCTTGGTGAGGTCCACGCCCGCAAAGATCATCGCGGATTCCGTGATCCCCGGCAGGCGCTCGTGCAGCGTCTCGGGCGGCAGGTGGTTGAGGTGCAGGTGGATGTGGTCCTTCTGCTTGCCCACGCCGCGGCCTTCGCGGATCTCCAGGGTCATGCAGCGGCTCACCACGTCGCGGCTCGCGAGGTCCTTGTAGGTCGGCGCATAACGCTCCATGAACCGCTCGCCCTCGGAGTTGGTGAGGTAGCCCCCCTCCCCCCGCGCGCCTTCGGTGATGAGGCAGCCCGAGCCGTAAATCCCCGTCGGGTGGAACTGCACGAATTCCATATCCTGGAGCGGCAGCCCCTGGCGCGCGACCATGCCGTTCCCGTCGCCCGTGCAGGTATGCGCCGACGTGGCCGAGAAGTAGGCCCGCCCATATCCGCCCGTCGCCAGCACCACCATCTTGGCGGTGAAGACATGCAGCGTCCCCTGCGCGAGGTTCCAGGCCAGCACGCCCCGGCAGTCCCCCTCCGGCCCCATGAGGAGGTCGGTCGCGAAATACTCGACGTAGAACTCGGCCTGCTGCTTCACGCTCTGGCCATACAGCGTGTGCAGGATCGCGTGGCCGGTGCGGTCGGCGGCGGCGCAGGTGCGCTGGACCGGGGGTCCCTCGCCGAACTCGGTCGTGTGGCCGCCGAAGGGCCGCTGGTAGATCTTGCCCTCCTCGGTGCGCGAGAACGGGACTCCGTAATGCTCCAGCTCGTAGACGGCCTTGGGCGCCTCGCGGGCGAGGTATTCCATCGCATCCGCGTCGCCCAGCCAGTCCGACCCCTTCACGGTGTCGTACATGTGCCACTGCCAGTGGTCCGGGCCCATGTTGCTCAAGGAGGCCGCGATGCCGCCCTGCGCCGCGACGGTGTGCGACCGGGTCGGGAAGACCTTGGTGATGCAGGCGGTCTTCAGCCCGCGCTCCACCATGCCCAGCGTCGCGCGGAGGCCAGCGCCCCCGGCACCGACCACGACGACGTCATAGGCATGGGTCTCGTAAGGGTAGGCGGTCATGGGGTGCATCCAGTCAAAGGGCCAGGGGCACGACGGCGAAGGCGATGCGCCCCACCGCGAAAAGCCCCGCGGCGAGGATCGCGTAGGTGATGCAGATGGCGGCGATGATCATCATCCGGCGCGACGTACCGTGCGCGTAGTCCTCCAGCACCACCTGCACGCCGTGTCGGAAGTGATAAAGGCCCACGAGGAGGTAGAGCGCGAAGAGGATCGCCACGAAGGGATTCGACAGCGCGGCCAGGACCTCCGGGTAGGGGCGCCCTAGGATTGAGCCGAAGGTGAAGACGAAGAACGGCGTCAGGATCGCCAGCGCGATGGAGGTCACCTCCATCAGCCAGAAGTGCTCCGTCCCCTTGCCGGAGGCGCCCAGGTTTTCGGCACGCTTGCGGGCGGTGATGTAGGAGGCCATGGCGCTCACACGAAGATGAAGACGATTGCGGTCAGCAGCGTCAGCACGAAGCTGCCCGCCACGATGATCTTGCCGAAGGTCTCGGCCCGGTGGATCTCCAGGAACCGACCGGTGGACCAGACAAGGTGCCGGATCCCCGCCAGCGTGTGATACCAGAGCGCCCAGACGCTCGCCAAAAGGACGAGGTCGCCGAACCAGCTCCGCAGGATCGCGTCCGGCCAGGCAAAGGCCTCCGGTCCCGTCGCGGCGCCGACCAGCCACCAGACGATCAGCACTGTGGTGACGATAAGGGCGTTCCCCGTGATCCGCGTCAGGATCGAGGTCACGGACGTCCATTGCGGACGGTAGATCTGGATGTGCGGCGAAAGCGGCCGGTTGCCGCGGGGGATTTCGGGCATGTTCTGTCCCTGACCTTGTGCCGTCGAGCTAGAGCCCGTTTGGCCTATTTTCCAGCGACTGTCACGCGCCCGGGCGGGTCAAAACGTCGCGTTTTCGCCCTTTCCGGGCAGGAAAACCCAACTTGCGATCACAAGCCCGAAGGCTGCGATCACAAGTTCCCGGCCTGCGGTCCGCTCCGCTTCCTTATGATGCCCGGCGGCGTGGCTCCGGACGGGCCCAAGCCGGAGTGAACTCCCCATGCGCTTCCAGCAGGTCGTCCACAAGGTCCCAGATCTGGTCGAGGTCCAGCTCCGCCCCCGCATGGGGGTCGAGCATCGCGGCGTGGTAGATGTGCTCCCGGTTCTCGGTCATAAGGGCCTGCACCGTCAGGTCCTGCACGTTCACGTTGGTCCGCATAAGCGCGATCAGCTGCGGCGGGATCCCCGAAACCTGCGTGGGCTGGAGCCCGTTGCTGTCCACCAGCACCGGCACCTCCACCGCGCATCCCTCGGGCAGCTGCGGAATATGGCCCTCGTTCAGCACGTTTCCGTAGATGACCGACGGCTCGCCCGTCACCACCGAGTTCACGATGGAGGACGCGTATTCGTGCGACGGCTTCACCTCGATGGCCTCCGCCTCGCGCAGCGCCTTCGCCTCGGTCTCCCAGCGCGCGATCTGCTCCACGCAGCGCTTCGGGTACTCGTCGAGGGGGATGCCGAAGCGCTCGATCAGGTCGGGCCGGTCGCGCTTGATGAACCACGGCACGTACTCGGCGAAGTGCTCGGACGACTCGGTCACAAAATAGCCCAGCCGCCGCATCATCTCGTAGCGCACCTTGTTCGGGCAGCGCTCGTTCCAGTGGGAGGGCTTGGGGAAGCGCCCCTCTGCATAGCCGTGCTTCAGCGCGGGATACAGGTCCAGCCAGGATCCGTCCGGCTGCCGGTGCTCGAAATTCAGGAAGAAGGACATGTGGTTGATGCCCCCCGCCCGGTAGCGGATCTCCTCCACGGGAATCCCGAGGTCCCGCGCCAGCTCCCAGGCCGTGCCCTGCACCGAATGGCACAGGCCCACCTGCCGGATGCGCGGGAACTTCGCCCCGATGGCCCAGGTGTTGATCGCCATCGGGTTCACATACTGGAGCATGATGGCGTCCGGGCAGACCGCCTCCATGTCCTCGCAGATCTTCCACAGATGCGGCACCGTCCGCAGCCCCCGCATGATCCCGCCCACGCCCAGCGTGTCCGCGATGGTCTGGCGCAGGCCGAACCGCTTGGGCACCTCGAAATCCGTGACCGTCGCGGGCGCGTAGCCTCCGATCTGGAAGCTC
>CADCUU010000206.1 GCA_902805995.1 uncultured Rubellimicrobium sp. | reverse complement strand
ACAGGCTCTCGAACTCGGCCCCGTAGGTCAGCATTCCTCCAGCCGCGTCCCGACGCTTCTCCCAAGCGAGGGAGCCCGAAACCGGCGGCAAGGAGCCCGCATCATCCCCCTCGCGTAGCGAGCGGAAATGGGTGAGGTCGCCCAGGAACAGCGTCGATTCCCCGACGCGGCTCAAGCGCAAGGTCGACTCGATTCGGTCCACGTCGCCGTAGCCGTAGTCGAGAAGGTAGTCCTCGTCGCTCACCGCCGTGACGGAGAATCCGAGGTCGAGCCGGTCGCCTAGGTCGAAGGCCCCCTCGGCCTGGGCAAAGCCTCGCATCTCGTCGGGCCGCAGGTCGTCTTCTGTGACCGCACCCTCAACCTGAAGGTCCCCGTTCAGGAAGGCCTGACGGTAGCGTCCCTCCAGCGTCAGCGTGCGAGACGACAGGTAGGGCGTCAGCGTCAGGTCGCGTGAGGGACCAAGCTCGATGAAGTAGGGCAGCTTAAGGCCAAACCCCAGGCGGTCGGTCGTGCGGATGCGCGGGATCAGGAGGCCGGTCGCACGCTCATTGCCGGGGTCGGGCAGGCGGAGCCGGGGGACCCAGAGGATCGGCACGCCGCGGATCAGGAATCGTGCATCCTCGAAGTAAAGCTCCTCGGTCGCCTCGTCGTGGATCACCTGCGCCGCGCGGATCTCCCACAGGGGCCTGCGTCCGGGGCAGACCTGGCACGACGACGCCGCGGCCCCCGTGAGGGCCGTGAGCCCATCCACCCGGTCGATCCGGTTGGCGGCCAGCTGGAGCTGCCGGTCGAGCACCAGCCGCGCGCCGCGCAGGAGACCGTCCTCCAGCCTCGCGTCGAGCTCGGCGCGCTCGGCGGTCAGGACCGTTCCGTCCGGGTCGCGGATCAGGATGGGTCCGACGATCAGCAGCCGATCCGCCGCCCGGTCATAGGTGATCTCGGCGGCGGACACCGTCGTCCCCTCGTAGAAGGCCTGCACGTTGCCGGAGGCGACCAGTTGCTCCTCGGCGGTGACGACCAGCGTGTCGGCGACGAGCACCGCGCTGTCCTGCGCGGCAGCGGCAACCGGGAGGAGCCAGAGCTGCGCGGCAGCGGCAACCGGGAGGAGCCAGAGGAGAAGGGCGAGAAGGCGGCTCATCCGTCCTCCAGATGCAAGAGGAGCGCGAGCGCGAGTGCGATCGCCGCGAGGGGCGGGGCCCAAGCGGCCAGCGCCGGGCCGACCTGCCCGGCTTCGCCCAGGGTCAGAGATAGATTGCGCAGGAAATAGACAGAGAATCCCGTCAGGATCGCCCCCAGCACCATCATTCCCGTCCGCCGCCCCCTTTGGTGGCGCATCGTGAAGCCCGCCCCGATCAGCACCATGGCCAGAAGGAAGGCGGGCTGTGCAAGCTCCATTTGCAGGAAGACACGGTGCCTTTGGGCGGCGAAGCCCGCCTCCTCCAGCCTGCCGATGAACCGGGGAAGCTCCCAGATCGGGATCGAGGACGGGTCGCCGAAACTGTCGCGGATCTGGTCCGCGGTGAGCGTGGAGGGGAGGGTCCAGCTGTCATGCAGCTGCGCCTCGGCCTCGGGGTTCCGGGCCTCCAACGCCCAGACCTTGGCCTGCCCCAGAGTCCAGCGCCCGTCGCCCAGGCGCGCGGACTCGGCCTCGATCCGGGCCAGGGGGCGTCCGTCTGCGCCATAGGTCAGGAAGGTCACGCCCGACAGCTCGGTCCCGTCGAGGTTCGACCGGGCAGCCCGGATGACCGCCGCCCCCGTAGCGCCCCCTTGCCGAAGCCAGAGCCCGTCCTCGGACAAGGCCAGCGCAGACGCTTCGCCGTTCAGGCGGCCCACGCGCGATTCGAACTCGCGTGAGGTGGCCGCCACGATCGGGTTGAAGGCGGCCACGCCCACCGCCCCGAGGAGCAGCGCCACGGCCGAGGGCCCAAGAAGCGCGCGCAGCGCGGACCGGCCCGACCCGCGCGTCACTACGAGCTCCGACGACCGGGCGAGTCCTAGGAACATCGCGATGGCTGCGATGATCGCCACCAGGGGCAGGATTTCGTAAAGCCCGGACGGCACGTTGAGGAGCGTCAGCGCCAGAAGCGGCCAGAGCCCTTCCGCCTCGTCGCCGAAGCGCCGCACCTGCTCGATCAGGTCCACGAGCGTGAGGATGCCGAAGAAGGTCGCCAGCGTGGCGCCGAAGCTGCCGAGGAACCGCCGCGCGAGATAACGGTCGAGGATCATGCGACCGCCCTCCACCGGACCCGCCTGGGCCGTGCCGCCTGCCACAGCAGAAGCGCCGCGATCGCGAAGCCGGTCAGCGAGGGAAGGTAGGTCAGGGGCCAGAGCATTGGATCATCGCGCACGGCCTGCACTGTGCCCGACTCGACGCCCTTGACCACGATCACCAGCAGCACGGCCACGATCACCTGACGCCAGACCCCGAACCGGCTGAACTGCCCCTGCAGAAGCGCCCCCAGCCCGATCAGCGCCGCCACCGGCGCGAGCAGCGCCTCCGCGAAGCGGTCGTGCCCTTCGGCGTAAAGAAGTCCCTCCGCCTTGCCCGTTTCCTGCGCCAGCGCCGGCGTAGGGTTCAGCAGCTCCAAGGTGGACAGTTCCCGTGAACTGCGGCGTCCCTCGGTCGCCGCGGGCATCAGGGGGCCGAGGTCGAAGGCCAGGTCCGCGAAGGACGTCGCCAGAAGCCGCTCCCCGGGCTGTTCGAGCCGCTGGATCATGCCGTCGATCATCACGAGCTGCGGCCCGTCCTCCTGCCGCACCATGTAGGCCGAGGACGCAGTGTAGGTGATGCTCTCGTCGGGGTTCCGCGTGTCCGACAGAAGGAGCCCGCGCAGCTCCCCCTCGGGCATCACCTCGCGGATATAGATGGTCAGGCCTGACCTCGGCGACACGAACTCCCCCTCGCGCAGCAGGCGTGCGGTGGCGGTCTGCGCGATCTCGCTCTGGCGCGAGTTGAGGCGGCTCAAGCTTGCGGGCGTCAGCACATGAGCGAGGATCGACACCAGCACGCCCACGATGATCCCGAACACCAGCACCGGCCGCGCGAGTCGCCAGGGCGACGCGCCGGTGGCCTGCACCACCGTCATCTCCGAATCGCCCGCCAGCCGCGCCAGCGCATACAGCGTGGCTGCCAGTGCCGCGAGAGGCAGGACAAGCCGCACGATGGAGGGGAGCGCCAGCGCCGTCAGCTCCAGGAACACCCAGGCCGACTGCCCGTCCGCGATGAGCTGGTCGAACAGCACCACCGCCCGATTGATCCAGTAGACGAGCACGAGCACCAGCGAGGCCAGCCCGAACACCGCCGTGAGCTGCGACAGCAGGTATCTGTCGATGCGCCCCACTGGCGGTCCCTCCCTGGCGTTTGAGGCAGACCTAGCCCGGATCGCCGGCGGGTTGAACCTTCTTCTGGCCTCTCGCCAGGCTGCGGGCTACCAACGGCCGGTCACGATCCGAGGAAACGTCCATGACCGACCCCGTCGCCATCACCTTCGCCCCCTTCGACCCCGAAGCCATCGCCCAAGTCACCGGGCGCGTCGCGATCCTGGCGGAGGCTGAGGGGCGGCTCGGGGCCGAGGGGCGCAAGCTCGATGCCCTGACGCGCAAGGCGGTCTCGCGGCTCATGGGGTCCCCCGACTGGGCCAAGGCCAAGGCGGGCGAAGCCGTTCTGCTGTCCTATCCGGCGGGCCTCGCAGCCGACGGGCTCGTGGTCGTCAAGGTCCCCCGCAAGCCCACCGTGGCGGAGGCGCGCGCCGCCGGGGCTGCGATAGCCAAGATGCGCGGCAAGGGCGCTCTGACGCTCGTCGCGGGCAGCTTCGCCCAGACGCCCGAGCTTGCCATGGCGATCACACTGCGCGCCTACGACTTCACCGACCACAAGACCGCCGCGAAGGAGCCTGCGGGGCCTGTGACGATCATGGCCGCCGACCCCGACGCCGTCCGCGCCCGGATGGGCGACTTCGACGCCGTGGCCTCGGGCGTCTTCTTCACCCGCGACCTCGTCAACGAGCCCGCGAACGTCCTCACCACCACCGAATTCGCCCGCCGCCTCGAAGCCCTCCGCGACATTGGCGTCGAGGTGGAGGTGCTGGAGGAGGACGAGCTGGAGCGTCAGGGCATGCGGCTCCTCCTCGCGGTGGGGCAGGGGTCCGACAGCCCCTCCAAGGTCGTCGTCATGCGCTGGAACGGCGGCGGGGAGGAGAACCCCTTCGCGCTCGTCGGAAAGGGCGTCGTCTTCGACACGGGCGGCATCTCCATCAAGCCCGCGGGCGGGATGGAGGACATGACCATGGACATGGGCGGCGCAGGCGTCGTCGCGGGCGTCATGCGGACCCTCGCGCTGCGCCGCGCGCGCGCCAATGTCGTTGGCCTTGTGGGTCTCGTGGAGAACATGCCCTCGGGCAACGCGACCCGCCCTGGCGACGTGGTCTGTTCCATGAAGGGTGACACGGTGGAGATCATCAACACCGACGCCGAAGGCCGCCTAGTCTTGGCCGACGTGCTCTGGTACGCGCAGGAACGCTTCCAGCCCACAGGCGTCATCAACCTCGCCACGCTGACCGGCGCGATCATCGTCGCGCTCGGTCACGACAACGCGGGCGTGTTCTCGAACGATGACGCACTCGCCGACGCGCTCCTTGGCGCGGCCAAGGCCGAAGGAGAGGGCGCGTGGCGGATGCCGATGGGCGACAGCTACGACGCCAAGCTCAAGAGCCGGATCGCCGACATGATGAACGTGGGCGGACGCGACGGCGGCTCGATCACCGCGGCGCAGTTCATCAAGCGCTTCATCAAGGACGGCACGCCCTGGTGCCACATCGACATCGCGGGCGTGGCCTCGGTCAAGTCGGACACCACGCTCGCGC
>CADCUU010000205.1 GCA_902805995.1 uncultured Rubellimicrobium sp. | reverse complement strand
ATGAAGTCCTCGGCCAAGCGGCGCTGCTCGGCGCGCGGGATGGGGCGGGACCAGCCGCGATGGGCCTGGAGCGCGAGGGCGATGTTTTCGCGCACCGACAGGTCGCCGATGATGCCGTCGGTCTTGCGGTCCTCGGGCGCGAAGCCGAAGCCCGACGCGATGGCGCGGGAGGGGGTAGAGACATCCACGGGGCCCTTCGCGTCCCTGACCGCGCCGCTGTCGGCGGCGGTGGCTCCGAACAGGACCTCGGCGGTTTCCGTCCGGCCGGAGCCCAGGAGGCCCGCCATGCCCACGACCTCCCCCTTGCGGACGGACAGGTCGAAGGGGGCGATGCGGCCGCGTCGGCCGAGGCCCTTGGCGTGGAGGAGTTCATCACCTGCGGCGTGGGCGGCGCGGCCGTGGGCGGTGGCCTGCTCCAGCTCACGGCCTAGCATGAGGTTGATGAGGCGCACACGGTCGAGGCCCGCAGCCTCCGTGGTGGCGATGTGGCGGCCGTTTCGCAGGACCGTGATCCGGTCCGAGATGGCGAAAACCTGATCAAGGAAGTGCGAGACGAAGACGATGCCCAGGCCCCGTTCCCGCAAGCTCCGCACCACGTCAAAGAGCATCGCGACCTCCCGGGCGTCGAGGCTCGCGGTGGGCTCGTCGAGGATGAGAACCTTGCCGGACAGGTGGACGGCGCGGGCGATGGCGACGATCTGCTGGACGGCGACGGAATAGGCGCCGAGGTCGCGTTCGACATCGATGGACAGGCCGTAGCCGGACAGCATCTCCTCCGCCAGCGCGCGCATGCCACGGCGGCTGGTGAGGCCCCAGCGGCGGGGCTGGCGGCCCAAGGTCAGGTTCTCGGCCACGGTGAGGTTGGGGAGGAGGTTCACCTCCTGGTAGACGGTGCCGATCCCGAGCTCCTGCGCGTGGGCGGTGCTTTGCGGGTCAACGGGCTGGCCGTCGAGAAGGATGTCGCCCCCGTCACGGCGGTAGGCGCCCGTAAGGCATTTGATGAGCGTGGACTTGCCCGCCCCGTTCTCCCCCAGGAGGGCATGGACCTCGCCCGCGGCGAGTTCGAACCCCACGCCGTCGAGCGCGAGGGTGCCGGGGAAACGCTTGGTGAGGGATCGGGCTTGCAGAAGCATGGATCGGTTCCTGATTGAGCGTCCAGCTTGCAGGGGAATGGTTAACGAACCGTGACCCCGACGCGCGGTGAAGGCAGGGGTCGCGCAACACCCCGATGCGAGCCGGAGCGGAGTGATCCGCTCCGGCCGCGCGGGCCGGCGCACCTGGCAGGGAGACTAGCCGCGCCGGCCTTGGCGATCAGTAGCCCAGGCCCTTGCGACGGTCGTATTCGCCCTGGGGGTCGTCAGCCTGGGTGTAGAGCTTGGACTCGGTCTGGATGAACTTCTCCGGCTCGGTGCCCGCGTCCCAGTAGGCCTGGAGCGCGTCGAAGGCCGGGCCCGCCATGTTGGGGGTCAGCTCGACGGTGGCGTTGGCCTCCCCGGCAGCCATGGCCTGGAAGATGTCCGGCACGGCGTCGATGGACACGACGAGGATGTCCTCGCCGGGCTTGAGGCCCGCTTCCTTGATGGCCTGGATCGCGCCCACGGCCATGTCGTCGTTATGGGCGTAGAGCGCGCAGATGTCGGCGCCGCCGTTCTCGGCCTGGAGGAACGCCTCCATGACGGTCTTGCCCTGGGCGCGGGTAAAGTCGCCGGTCTGGGACTGCACGATCTCGATGTTGGCGTGGCCTTCGATGCCGTTCCGGAAGCCCTGGGCGCGGTCGATGGCGGGCGACGAGCCGGTCGTGCCCTGAAGCTCCACCACGCGGCAGGGCTCCTCGCCCACCTGCTCGGCGAGCCACTGGCCGGCGACCTCGCCCTCGTGCACGAGGTCGGAGCCCACGGCGGTCAGGTAGAGCGAGGGATCGCTGTCCACCATCCGGTCGAGGAGGACGACGGGGATCTCGGCTTCGGCGGCCTCTTCCAGCACGGCGTCCCAGCCGGTTGCAACGACCGGGGCGAGCAGGATGGCGTCCACGCCCTGCGCGATGAAGGAGCGCACGGCGGCGATCTGGTTTTCCTGCTTCTGCTGGGCGTCCGAGAACTGGAGCTGGATGCCGCGGGCCTCAGCCTCCTGCTGGGTGACGGTGGTCTCAGCCGCGCGCCAGCCCGACTCCGAGCCGATCTGCGAGAAGCCCACGACCTGCGCGGACGCAGCCGATCCCAGCACCAGCGCAGCCGCGCTGGCGAGCAAAGTCTTTTTCATTATGTCTCCTCCCGAGGTGCCTTTTGGCTAGGGTCAGATTAATCATACTGTATTGCAGATCAAGCCAGAAAGATCGTGGTCGGCCCAGATGGGCACTCTTTCGGGTAGGTCGCTGCGTGGCGACGGTGGGATCATGACTTGGCGCCGAGAGGGTTAGGGCCGGATGGCTGGCCGATCACGGTTTCAGCACGATCTTTCCGCTGCGGCCTGCCTCTCCTGACGCCCTGACGGCGCCTGCGATGTCGTCGAGCGGGAAGATGCCCCCCACGGGCAGCTCGAGCCGGCCCTCGGCGGCGTCGCGGACGAGTTCGCCGACCATGCGGCCGATCTCAGCCGCGGGCAGGCTGGGCTTGGCGGCCCAGAAGCCGTTCACCGTCATTCGGCGGAACAGCAGAAGGCCTGGCGGGATCTGCAGGGCGCGTCCGGTCATCGCGCCGAAGCTGGTGATCGTGCCCCCATCGGCCATCACCTCGGCGAGTTGCGAAGCGCCTTCGCCGCCGAGCGACTCGATTCCGCTGAGGATCGGGCCCTCGCCCACGAGGGTCCGCGCCCGGTCGGGCCACTCCGGGCTGTCGGTCGAGACGGCGGCCTCGATGCCGATGGCCCGGAGTTCATCCACGGCCGCATCGCGACGGACAAGGCTCAGGACATGGATGCCCTGCTCGGCACCAAAGCGGGAGACGAGCTTGGCCACCGCGCCGTTCCCGGCATTCTGGACGAGCCAATCGCCCCGCTTCAGGCCGAGCTCCGCAAGGATCATCTTGGCTGAGAGGGGCATGGCGATGAGTTGGCAGGCGGTCTCGTCGTTGACGCTGTCGGGGACGGGGATGGCGCGGGCGGCGTCGACGAGGAAGAACTCGGCCCAGGTCTGCTGGGCGCCGCCCATCACCCGCTGGCCGGGTTGGAGGTGGCTCACGCCCTCGCCCACCGCCTCCACCACGCCGACAGCTTCGGTGCCGCCCACGGCGGGGAGAGCGGGTTTGATCCCGTAGGCGCCGGCGGCTGTCATGAGGTCGTGGTTGTGGATGGGGGATAGCACCATACGCACCAGAGCCTGGCCAGGTCCGGGCTCTGGCCGGGGGCGATCCTCGGGCTTCAGAACTTCCTCGGGCTGGCCGAAGCTGTGGTAGACGATGCTGCGCATGGGTCCGTCCTCTTGCGTTGCCGGCCCGCGTAGGTTGGGCCCCGCGGCAAGATAGGGCGCTTTGCGCGGTACGCTCAGACGAGTTCGTGGCCCGCCTCTTGCAGGCGGCGGGCGAGTTCGGCGATGTGGGCGGGTCCGACATCGCAGCAGCCGCCGACGATGGTGGCGCCCTGCCCGACCCAGCCCAAGGCGAAGTCGGCGTATTTCTCGGGCGTCAGGTCGTGGCGGTGAGTGAGGGCCGCGACCGTGGGCGCGTCCTGGAGGAAGCCGTCGGAGATGTGGGTGAAGCCGTTCGCGTACGCCCCGAAGGGACGTCCGAAGGTGCCGAGGACAGAAAGCGCGTCGGCCATCGCCTCGGGCACGGAGCAGTTGGCGAGGACCGCCTCGGGTGCGTAGGTGTCGACCAGGGGGCGGAGGTCTTCCAGCGGCTCCCCGGAACGCAGGCGGTCGCCCTGGCGGTCGTGGACCGAGACGGACAGCCAGACGGGCTTGCCGGCTTGGACCGCGCCTTTCAGCGCGCCTTCGGCCTGGGCGACGGTCGAGAGCGTTTCGAGCAGGATGAGGTCTACATGCGGCGCGAGGAGGCGTGCGATTTCGGCTACCTTCGGCGCGGCTTCCTCCACCGGCAGGACGACGTCGTCGCGGTAGGTCGCGATGAGCGGGCCGATGGAGCCGGCGATCCGGCCCGAGCCATGGGCGTCGCGGGCGGCCCTGGCTGCGGCGAGGGCCGCCTGGTGGAGCACCGCGAAGCTGGCGTCGAGGCCGAAGCGCTGAAGCCGGTCGTGGTGGATGGCGTAGGTGTCGGTGGTGGCGACCGTCGCCCCGGCGGCGAAGTATTCGTCGTGGATCGCGCGGACGATATCGGGATGGTCGATCATCACGCGCGTGGCCCAGAGCGGCGTGGGCTCGTCGCCTGAGCGCGCCACCAGCTCCTGCCCCATGCCGCCGTCCAGAAGCGTGATGCGGGTCATGCGGGCCTTCTCCGTTTGGTGCACCGGTCGGTAGATGAGGTGTACGGGGTTGGGGTGGTCAGCGCTAGTCTATGGGCTCGGGCGCAGGAACGGTGGGGCAGCCGCGACGGTACAGGGGCACGCGGGATGGCTTGATCGCTGCGATCCTTGGCATTGCGAGCCGCCGGTCGGCACACTTCAGAGTTCATGTTAAGATATCGGCTTACGGCTCCGTCGTTCTTCAGTTTACTGGGGCTTGGCGGCAGCGATAAGCTTTTGTCTTGGCTACTCACGTCTGGCGGATCTTGGGTGTGGGCTTCGAGCCAGGACTGGCTCAACGAAGCGGCTGGGCGTGGTGGCTCACCTGACAGCGCGTTCGTGGAGCTGTTTCGTAGCGCATTTGACGACCTGGGGATACGCCTGTTGTTCGTCAGTCGCGTTTCGAGCAGTTCGGACGGCTCTGCGACGTAGCAGAACTGCCTGCGCTGAAGTTGGAAGAAGGCTAGCTTGGCTTCTTT
>CADCUU010000204.1 GCA_902805995.1 uncultured Rubellimicrobium sp. | reverse complement strand
GCAGGACTTCCATCGTCACGGCATCGCCCACAGGCGAAGCGCCGACGCGGCGGACGAGATCCCGGGTGTCCTCGATGGCCTCGCCCTCGAAGGTCAGGATCACGTCGCCGGCCTGCATCCCGGCATCGAGAGCGGGCCCTTCCGGCACGTCCGTCACGAGGGCGCCGGCGGCGGCCTCAAGACCCTCGATGGCGCCGACCATGTCGGGCTCCACGTCCTGGATGCGAACGCCCAGCCAGCCGCGGCGGGTCTCGCCGAACTCGCGGAGCTGGTCCACCACGTCGGACACGACCGACGACGACATGGCGAAGCCGATGCCGATCGAGCCGCCGGTGGGCGACAGGATGGCGGTGTTCACGCCGATGACCTCGCCGTTCATGTTGAACAGCGGCCCGCCCGAGTTGCCGCGGTTGATGGCGGCGTCGGTCTGGATGTAGTCGTCATAGGTGCCCGCAAGCTCGCGGCCCCGGGCCGAGACGATGCCCGCCGAGATCGAGAAGCCCTGGCCGAGCGGGTTGCCCATGGCGAGCACCCAGTCGCCCACGCGGGCGCCCTGGCCCTCGCTGTCGCCGAACTCCACGAAGGGCAGCTCGGTCCCATCGACTTTGAGGAGGGCGATGTCGGTGTTGGGGTCGGTCCCTACGAGGGTCGCGTCCAGCGTCTCGCCCGAGAAGAACTCGATCTGGATCTCGTCGGCGCCCTCGATGACGTGGTTGTTCGTCACGATGTAGCCGTCGGCCGAGATCACAAAGCCCGAGCCCAGCGCGTTCGAGCGCTGCGGGGGGCCCTGCTCGCCGCCGAAGTCCTGGAAGAAGTCCTCGAACCCTTCGGGCACCATGCCCTGGGGTCCGGTGCCGCCGGCCACCATCGTCGTCGTGGTGATGTTCACGACGGCGGGGCTCACCTGCTGGGCGAGGTCGGCGAAGCTGAGGGGACGGTTCTCCTCCGGGGTGAGCGCGGGCTCCTCCGGGGTCAGGGCGGTGTCGGCAGCGGCGGCCTGCGCGGCCGTGTCGGCGGGAGCCTGCGTTTCGGGAGCATCGGGAGCGGGCTCCTCCTGCGCGGCGAGCGGAAGGACCGAGGTGATCGCGAGGGCGGTGCCGAGCATCAGCGCGGCGGCGCCGGTGGGACGAAGAGCGAGTGTCTTGAAGTTCACGAGCGGCTCCTTGTGAGGCGGCCTGATGCCGCCGGATAGGTCGCGTCCCCCGTGTCGCATCCGGGGGGCGTTGGCAGCGAACATCGATGTAGGAAGGGCAATCCGCAACGCAAACCCTGATCGCGGCGCGTCAAGAGGGTGTGACGGATCATTACATGAATCCACCGACGAGGCCCGCGGCCCAGACCAGCGCGAGCCCCGCGAACAGTGCAGCAAAGCCCGCGAGCCGCCGCGTCTCGATGGGCATCGCGCGCAAGGCCTCGAGGAAATCTTCGACGAGGTGCGGTGCGAGGGCCCAGATCAGGCCCTCCACCACGAGCACGAGGCCCAGCGCCAGAAGCGCCCAGCCCATCAGGGAGCGACCGCCTCCGCATCAGTCCCGTCCTCGATCGTGACGGGAACGGCAGCCTCCTCCACGGCGGGCGCGAGCGCCGATCCCGCGTCATCGGGGGCCGCGGCTTCACCGGCAGGCTCTTGGGCGGCGGGCTCCTCGGCCGTGGCGGCGTCTGCGTCCGGCGTCGTCACGTCCTGTTCAGCCCCGTCCTGGGTCGCCTCGGGGGCGGCGCCCTCAAGTCCAGCGGTGGTCTGTGCCACGCCGCGCTCCACGCCGCTTCCGTAGAGGTAGTCGAAGAAGGCGTTGTCCGGCGTCAGGACCATCGTGGAGTTCGTGCCCCGCAACGCCTGCTCGTAGGCCTGCATGGAGCGGTAGAACTGGAAGAACTCCGGGTCCGCGCCGTAGGCTTCGGCGAAGACGGCGTTGGCTTCGGCATCGGCCTCGCCCCGGGTGACCTGGGCGTCGCGCTCCGCCTCCGAAACGGTCTCGATCACGGTCCGGTCAGCAGTCGCGCGGATGCGCTGCGCGGCCTCGTTGCCGCGGGCGATCTCGTCGGCGGCTTCGCGTTCGCGCTCGGCCCTCATGCGGGCAAAGGTCGCCTCAAGGTTCTGCGCAGGCAGGTTGGTCGTCTTGAGCCGCACGTCCACGACCGACAGGCCAAGGTCCTGGGCGTCTTCCTGGGCGCCCTCGCGGATGCGCGTCATGAGCGCGCCGCGCTCGGCGGACAGGATCGTGTCGCTGGTCACCTGGTCCGAGCCGAGCACCGCCCGGATCTCGGCCTGGAGGATGCCCGAGAGGCGGTCCTGCGCAAAGGCGATCCCACCCGCACCCGCGGCCTGACGGAACAGCACGGGATCGGCGATGCGGAAGCGCGCAAAGGCATCGACCACGAGCCGGCGGTCATCCGAGGGGGTGACCTCGATGGTCTCGGTGTCGAGGCTGAGGATGCGGTCGTCGTAGCGGACGACATCCTGAAGGAGCGGAATCTTGAAGTAGAGGCCCGGCTCCTCGCGCACTTGGCGAAGCTGGCCGAACTGGAGGACAAGGGCCTTCTCCCGCTCGTCCACGACAAAGACGGAGGACAGGAGCAGGATGAGGGCGGCAAAGCCCGCGACGATGGCGGCAGTGGCGGATCGGCGCATGGATCAGTTCCCCGTCACGGCAGTGGAGGTGGTTGCGGCGGCAGGCGCCTGTCCGGTGGCCGCCGGGGCCAGCCCCGTGGCGGCGGGGGCCTGGCCGGCCGCGGCCGGGTTCTGGCGGATGAGCTGGTCCAGAGGCAGGAAAGGCACCACGCCCGATCCGTTCCCCTCGCCCCCCGTGACCGACGGGTCGAGGATGATCTTGCTCACGTCGCCCAGAACACGCTCCATCGTCTCGATGTAGAGACGTTCGCGCGTGACATCCGGGGCATTGCTGTATTCGCTCAGCACCGCCGAGAAGCGCGACGCCTGACCTTCGGCGTTGTTGATGGTCTGGGCGCGGTAGGCCTCGGCGCCTTCCAGGACCTGCGCCGCCTGACCTCGCGATTCGGCCAGCACCCGGTTCGCGTAGGCGTCGGCCTGCCGCTGGAGCCGGTCGCGTTCCTGCTCGGCGGCCTGCACCTCGCGGAAGGCGTCGATCACCTCCGCCGGCGGGTCGGCGCGGCCCAGGTTCACGCGGACGACGTTGATGCCCGAGTCGTAGGCATCGAGCGTCGCCTGGATGCGGTCCTGCGCGCTGGCCGCGATCTCGGCCCGCTCGCGGTTCAGGATCGGCGACAGGTTCGACGCGGCGATGATCTCGCGCATGACGGATTCGGCGACCGCGCGGACGGTGGCCTCCGGGTCCGAGATGTTGAACAGGAAGCGCGCCGGGTCGTTGACGTTCCAGACCACCTGGAAGCCGATATCCACGATGTTGGCGTCGGTGGTGAGCATCAGGCCCGCGCCGTCCTCGTTGCCCGAGCCTGAGCCGATCGTCTCGGTCCGCTCGGTCGTGGTGCCGACCACTTCGTAGGTGACGAAGGGCCAGGGCGCGAAGTTCAGGCCCGGCTGGCCGGTGGCCGAATACTCCCCAAGGAAGAGCTCGACCGACTGCTCCTGCTGCTGGACGGTGTAGACGGACATGAAGGCCCAGAGGAGAGCCGCCACCGCCGCGCCGCCGATCAGGAGCGTCCGGGTCGGGATGGCATCGCCCCCGCGCCCGCCGCCCGGGGGTGGCGCACCGTTGCGCCCGCCCATCAGAACGCGGAGCTGTTCCCGCCCACGGTTCACGAGCTGGTCGATCTCGGGGATGGGGGGCGCATCGCCGGGACGACGCCCCGGACGCCGGTCATCGGGTCGCCGGTCGTCGGGCCGACGATCGTCGTCGTCGCCCCCTCCGCCGCCCAGACCGTTCCCGCCGCGGTTGCCTCCGCCCCAAGGGCCGCCGTTCGCCATATTCTTTCCCCTCGAACCTGTCGTCCCTTAGCTGGTCATGACAGGCGGAAAAGACAAGACCGCTGCGCCTGCGAGGTCCGGCGAAGACCCTGCGGGATGCGGATTTTCCGGCCCCACGCGACCGGGATCGCGGTGGCCGCGCGGCCTAGCCCCGGCGGACGGGCGTGCGAAGGGTCACGATCTCCTCGGCCATGGTGGGGTGGACGGCGACGGTGCGGTCGAAATCCTCCTTGGTGGCGCCCATCCGCAGGGCCACGGCGGCGAGCTGGATCATCTCTCCGGCATCGGGCGCGACGATGTGGCAGCCCAGCACCTTGCGGGTGGCCTGGCTCACGATCAGCTTCATCAGCACCCGGTCGGGCCGCTGCGCAAAAGCCGTCCGCATGGGCCGGAAAGATGTCGCATAAACCTCGATCGGCTCGCGGTGACGCGCCTGCTCCTCGGTGAGGCCGATGGCCCCGTATTCGGGCTGGGTAAAGATCGCCGACGGGATCATCTCGTGGTCCACGGGCGTGGGCACCCCGTCGAAGACGGTCCGGACGAACGACATCGCGTCCCGGATCGCCACGGGGGTGAGCTGCGGCCGCCCCGTCACGTCGCCCAGCGCGTAGATCGAAGGGACGGTGGTCTGCGAATACTCGTCCACCGGGATGTGCCCGCCGCGGGTGAGCTCGATCCCCAGCTTCTCCAGCCCGAGGCCGCGGGTGTTCGGGTCGCGGCCCGTGGCGAAGAGGACGGCGTCAAAGACCCGGTCGAGCCCCAGCGTGGTCTTGACCCGGACGGGGCCTCCTCCCGCGCGGGTCCGGGGTGCGGCCAGCACCTCGCCCGCTGGCATGTCGAAGTCGTCCTCGGGCGCGCCCATCTGCTGGATCGTGGTCCCGGTATGCAGGTCGATGCCGCGCTGGCGGATCGCCTCGGCCACGAGGCCCTGCGCTTCTTCGTAAAAGCCCCGCAGGATCTGCGCGCCGCC
>CADCUU010000203.1 GCA_902805995.1 uncultured Rubellimicrobium sp. | reverse complement strand
ACCGTCCTCCTAGCCATCGTCCTCGTCCTCGCGCTCCTGCGCCGCCCGCTCGTGGCCGCCACCTTCGACGAAGGCTTCGCCCGCGCCACCGGACAGCGCCCCACGCTCACGGGCCTCGCCCTCGTGGCCCTGTCCGCCGCCGCCGCCGTGGCCGCCTTCGACGCCGTGGGCGCGATCATTGTCATCGCGATGTTCACCTGCCCCCCCGCCACGGCCCGCCTTCTGACGGACCGGCTCTGGACCCAGGTCTGGCTTTCCGCCCTGATCGCCGCCCTGTCCGCGACCCTGGGCTACGTGCTGGCGGGCTATGGCCCCCTCTGGCTCGGGGGGCAGCACTCCGTCAGCGCCGCGGGCATGATCGCCGTGGTCGCGGGCCTCCTCCTCGCCATGGCCGCCCTCTTCGGTCCCCGCCGCCACCGTCGCGAGCCCCTTTCCCCCGCGTGACGCCTCAACCCCGCTTGGACTCGCGCGCGCGTCAGCCTAAGTTTCAGCCGACATGGCCGCCCCACCCGACGCCCTCGGCCCGCCCGAGACCCTCATCGCCTGCCCGGAATGCGACGCGCTCTACCGCGCGGCGGATGTCCCGCATGGCGAACGCGCGACCTGCGCCCGCTGCCACACCGTCCTCATCTCGCCCCGCCGCCACGCCGGCATGGCCATCATCGCGCTCGCCCTCGCGGCGCTGATCCTGGTCCTCGGCGCGCTCTGGTTCCCGTTCCTGCGCATCGACGCCCGCGGCCTCTGGCAGGAAGCGACGCTCTGGGACGTCGCCACTTCCTTCGCGGGCGGCCCGCTCCTCGTCGTGTCCGTCGCCGTGACGGCGGCCATCGTGGTCGTGCCCCTCCTGCGGGCCATGCTGATCCTCTACACCCTGGTCCCCGTGGTCTTCGACCGGCCCCCCGCCGCGCAGGCCACGCGCGCCTTCCGCTGGTCCGAACGCCTGCGCCCCTGGTCCATGGCCGAGATCTTCGCCATCGGCTGCGCCGTCTCCCTCGTGAAGATCGCGGACCTCGCGCAGGTCTCACTCGGCCCCGCCTTCTGGATGTTCGCGGGGCTCGTCGTCGTCACGGTGGCGCAGGACGCTCTCGTGGACCGGTGGTCGGTATGGCGCTCGATCAGCCGGACCTGATCGCCGTCACCGCGCGGGATGCAGGCCTCGTGGCCTGCCGACGCTGCGCGCGCGTCTGGCCCATAGACACCCCCACCTGCGCCCAGTGCGGCAGCCGCCTCGTCTCGCGCGACCCCAAGTCGCTCAGCCGCGTCTGGGCGTGGTGGTCCCTCGGCATCATGGCCTACATCCCCGCGAACCTGTGGCCCATGCTCGAAACCCGGCTCTTCCTGACCACCCAGGACGACACCATCGTCTCGGGCGCGCTCGACCTCCTCCTTCACGGCTCGGCGGGCATCGCGATCGTTATCCTGGTGGCCTCCGTGGGCATCCCGCTGGCCAAGTTCTTCGCCATCGCCTTTCTCGCGCTCTCGGTTCGCCGCGGCTCCCGCATCCGCGCCGCCCGGCGGATGCAGCTCTACGAGATCGTGGACTACATCGGCCGCTGGTCCATGATCGACGTGTTCGTGGTTGCGATCCTCGCTTCGCTGGTGCAACTCAACGTGGTGGCCCGGATCGATCCCGGTCCCGCCTCCCTCGCATTCGCTCTGTCGGTGATCTTCACGATGCTGTCCGCCCAGGCCTTCGACCCCCGCTTGATCTGGGACGGCATCGAGGCCGAGGCCCGGGCTGAAACCGCGCCCGGCGCCGCGCCCGAAGCCACCCCGCCCGCATGACCGACCCCGTCCCGCCCATCCCCGTCACCTCCGCGAGGCGGAGCCTCTGGGACCGCCTGTCGATCATCTGGCTCGTGCCCCTGGCCGCCCTCGCCATCGCGCTCGGCGTCGCCTGGCAGAACTACGCCTCCCGCGGGGAGCTGATCGAGATCGAGTTCGAGGATGCCGCCGGCGTCGTCGCCCGCGAGACGGAGCTCCGCTTCCGCAACGTGACGGTCGGCGTCGTCGAGGAGGTCCGCTTCACCGACGACCTCGCCCGCGTGGTCGTGTCCGTCCGCATCTCCTCCGACGTGGCCCCCTATATCGACGAAGGCGCCCAGTTCTGGGTCGTCCGGCCCGAGATCACGACCCAGCGCATCACCGGCCTGGAGACCGTCCTGTCCGGCGTCTTCATCGAGGGAAGCTGGGACAACGTCCCCGGCGAGGCGCAGGACCGCTTCACGGGGCAGGGGACCTCGCCGCTGCTCCAGGCCGGGCAGGAGGGGCTCGAATTCACCCTCCGCTCCGTGGACGGCACGCTGACCTCGGCCATGCCGCTCATCTATCAGGGCGTCACGGTGGGTCAGGTGGGCGATCCCATCGTCGGCACCGACGGCGTGTCCGTCACCGCGCCCGCAGTCATCTTCGCCCCCTACGACCGCCTCGTGACCGAGGCCACGGTCTTCTGGGACGCGTCCGGCTTCTCGCTCTCCGTCGGCGCCGCCGGGGCGGAGGTCACGTTCGACTCCCTGTCCTCCCTGATCGTCGGCGGCCTCGCCTTCGACACCTTCGTCTCGGGCGCGGCGGCCGCCCAGGACGGCGACACCTTCCCCGCCTATCTCTACGAATCCGACGCCCGCGACGCGATCTACGCCGACCCGGAATCCCCCGTCCTCAACCTCATGGCCGTCTTCACCGGCAATGTCGCGGGCCTCGCCGTCGGCGCCCCCGTGGAACTCGAAGGCCTCCGCATCGGCGAGGTCATAGACGTGGACGGCCTCCTCGACCCCGAACGCTTCGGCAACGACGACATCCACCTCCAGGCCATCCTTGCCATCCAGCCCGCCCGCCTGGGCCTCGAAGGCGAACAGGGCCGCGACGAGATCCTCGCCATCCTCCAGCGCCGGATCGAGGAGGAGGGCCTGCGCGCCCGCCTCGCCACCGGCTCCCTCCTGGGCGGCCTCAAGATCGAGCTCGCCGAGCTTCCCGACGCCGAGCCCGCCGCCATCGACATCGCCGCGCTGCCCTTTCCGGCGCTCCCCGTGGCCCCCGCCGACATCACCGACTTCGCGGGCAGCGCCCAGGGCCTCCTGACCCGCGTGGACCAGCTCCCCGTGGAACAGCTCCTCGACAGCGCCATAGGCTTCCTCGACAACGCGTCCGTCCTCGTCGCGAGCCAGGAAACCCAGGCCATCCCCGGCGAGATCAACGCCCTCCTGGGCGACCTGCGCGGCATCACCGCCTCGCCCGAGGTGCAGGCCCTCCCCGCCCAACTCGCCGGAACCCTGGCGGAGATCGACGCCACCGTGACCGAGGTGCGCGCCATCCTGACCGAGGTGCAGGAGCAGGACGCCATCGCCCGCGTCCTTGCCGCCGTCGATTCCGTCAACACCACGCTCCAGTCCGTGGATGCCGCGGCCCAGGGCGTGCCCTCGCTCGTCGCCAACCTCGACGCCGTCGCGACCAAGGCCCAAGCTCTCCAGATCGAGCCCCTCCTCGCGGAGATCACCGGCCTCTCGCAGGACGCCCGCGCCCTCGTGGCCCAGCCCGGCCTCCAGACCCTCCCGAACCGCGTGGGCCTCGCCGTGGACGAGGCCACCGCCGCCCTCTCCGAAGCCCGCGCCATCCTGACCGAAGTCAACGCCGCCGAGTTGGGCCCCCGGCTGTCCGCCACGCTCGACAGCGCCCGCCGCGCCGCCCTGTCCATCGAGACCGCCGCCGCAGGCGCGCCTGAACTGATCGAGCGCCTCAACGCCCTCGCCGCCAAGGCCGAGGCGCTGGAGGTCGAACCCCTCCTCGCCGAACTCACCGGCCTGTCCGCCGAGGCACGCAACCTCCTCGCGCAGCCCGGCGTGCAGGAGCTGCCCACCCAACTCGTCGAACTCGCCGATCAGGCGACGCTGGCCCTCGCCGACGCCCGCGGCATCCTGACCACCCTCAACGGCGCGGAAATCTCGCAGCGCCTCACCGCCGCCATCTCCCGGGGCGAGGAAGCCGCCACGGCCATCCGCGACGCCGCCGCGCAACTGCCCAACATCGCCACCCGCCTCGACTCCCTCCTGGCCGAGGCCGAATCCCTCCCCGTCGAGGAACTGGTGACCGAACTGACCACGCTGGCCACCTCCGCCAACACCCTCGTCTCCAGCGAGACGACGCAGGCCTTGCCCGCCGACCTGTCCGCCTCCCTGGCCGAGGTTCAGGCCCTCCTCACCGAGGCGCGCGAGGCCGGGCTCGTCACCAACGCCTCCGCCGCGCTCGCCTCCGCCCGCGCCGCCGCCGACACGCTGCCCGGCCTCGTGGAGCGCGCGGGCGGCCTTCTCGACCAGGCCGGCGTCACGCTCCAGGGCTTCGACTCTTCCTCCGGCGTCATCCGCGAGGCCGAGCGCGCCGTCCAGGAGGTTGCCGCAGCGGCCCAGGCCGTGGCCGACCTCGCCCGCGCCATCGAGCGCGACCCCAACTCCCTCATCTTCGGAGACTGATGATGCGCCTTTCGGTTCTGGCCCTCGCGCTGCTCGTCGCCGCCTGCGGACGGACCCCGCTCCGCATCGCCGTCCCGCCCCTGGAGTCCGAGGGCCGCATCGCGATCGGCTTCTCCTCCGTCGAGGTGCTGGAGGTCTCGCTCCCCGAATACGCCGACGGCGACGACATCTTCGTGCAAGGGCAGGGCGGGGCACTCACGCCCACGGCCGGCGCGGTCTGGGCCGACGACCCGTCGCGCGCCCTGACCTTGACGCTCTCGCGCTCGCTCAGCGACCTCACCCGGGCCACCGTCGCCCCCGACCCCTGGCCTTTCGACGAACAGCCCGAGGCCCGCCTCGACGTGCGCGTGGAGCAGTTCGCCCCCGACCTCACCCTGGGAGCCTTCATCCTGCGCGGCCAGTACTTCGTCGCGGCCTTCGACGAATCCGGCC
>CADCUU010000202.1 GCA_902805995.1 uncultured Rubellimicrobium sp. | reverse complement strand
ATGAAGGAGGCGGGAAGGACGCGGGGAAGGCCTACGAGGACGCCGCCCGTGATCGCGCCGGCGACGCCAAGCGTCACCAGCGTTCCACGCAGCCCTGTGCCGACCGTCACGTCATTCACTCCAGTTCCGTCCGGGCTCCCTTCCCGGTTGGCGCTAAGGTAGTCCGAAAGCTAAGTGGAATCAAAACCAAAAGGGGAGACAAGGGCTTGAGCGGAGCGGTGTGTGTCTATTGCGGCTCGCGCGACGGCGCCGACCCGCGCTTTGGCCAGGCAGCCGAGGCTGTGGGGCGGATGCTGGCGGGCAATGGCTGGGGCCTTGTCTATGGGGCGGGCGACGTGGGGCTGATGGGGCGCGTCGCGCGGGCGCACCAAGCGGCGGGGGGACGCGCGCTGGGGGTGATCCCGGCCCACCTGTTCCCGCGCGAGGTGGCCAAGGGGGATCTCGACCGGCTCGTGGTCACGGAGACCATGCACGAGCGCAAGAAGGTGATGTTCATGAACGCCGATGCGGTGGTGTGCCTGCCGGGCGGCGCGGGGAGCCTCGACGAGTTCTTTGAGGCGCTGACCTGGCGGCAGATCGGGCTGCACGCGAAGCCGATCCTGCTGCTGAACGTCGCGGGCTACTGGGACCCGCTGCTGGGGCTGCTGGAGCATGTGGTCGCGCAGGGGTTCGCGGGGCCGGACGTGCTGGGCTTTGTGACCGTCGCGCCGGATGTGGGGGCGCTGGAGGAGGCCTTGCGGGCGGTGCTGTAGGTCGCACCGCCCGGGCCGAGGGTCCTGGGGCGCTCCGGGGCTGAACGGTGCGTGCGAGCACGCATCCTACAGGTTGGTCGGGGCCCCGGGCGTGTCGTGGGTGGGGGTCAGGCCGCAGCGAGTTCGGCTATGACGATGCTCTCGATCTGGTCGACGGGGTGGCTGGTGAGGACCTTGTGGACCTCGCCCACGACCTTGCTCGTCACCTCCTTGTGGAGCTTTGCGCGAAGAGTGCCGATGACCTTGGCCGGAGCCACGAGCACGAGCTTCTGGTAGCGGCCCTTGTGCGCGGCCTTGTAGAGCCATTCCGCCATCTCCTCGACGAAGCCTTGCTCGGTCGTCGCATGGTTGACGTTGGCGGTGTTCTTCCTGGGGTCCTCCTGGTCGTGGGACGGGCTCGTGGTCGCCTCGCCCCGGGAGTCGGTGGCCTCGTTCTCGTCCTTGCGCAGGACGCGCAGGCTGGGATTCGCGCCGTCGGTGGCGTTTTCGAGGATCAGGGCCTTGGTGCCGTCGAGGACCAGGACCCAGGTGCCGTTGTCGAGCTTCATTTGCTGTTCGCCCTCCGCTTGATCAGGGGGTGAACCTGTCGCACAGGTGGGTGGTTCCGAAATGCGGACGGCCCGGCGGAGGTCCACCGGGCCGTCGGGTCGTGCCTCGAGGGGCGGGCCTTACATGCGCGAGGCGACGTTTTCCCAGTTCACGAGGTTGTCGAGGAAGTTCGTGAGGTAAGCCGGACGCTTGTTGCGGAAGTCGATGTAGTAGGAATGCTCCCACACGTCGCAGCCGAGGAGCGCGGTCTGGCCGAAGCAGAGCGGGTTCACGCCGTTCTCGGTCTTGGTGATCTTGAGGCTGCCGTCCTTGTCCTTGACGAGCCAGACCCAGCCCGAGCCGAACTGGCCGACGCCCGCGGTGTTGAACTGCGTCTTGAAGTCCTGGACGGAGCCGAAGGATTCGGTGATCGCGCGCTCAAGCTCTCCGGGGAGCTTGGCTTCGCCGGGGGTCATCATCTGCCAGAACTCGTTGTGGTTCCAGAGCTGGCTGATGTTGTTGAAGATGCCGGACTGGGCGACCGCGCCGGGCTGGTAGGTGCCCGTGATGATCTCCTCGAGCGACTTGTTCTCCCACTCGGTGCCGGCGATGAGCTTGTTGCCGTTGTCCGCATAGGCCTTGTGGTGGAGGTCGTGGTGGAATTCGAGCGTCTCGCGGGACATGCCCTTCGGTTCGAGGGCGTCATGGGAATAGGGGAGATCGGGGAGGGAGAAGGCCATCGTTCGGCTCCTTGCTGGGCTGGCGCGCCTTGGCGCCTCGGCCCCTATGAAGGCTCACGCGGGCGCGAGGTCAAGGGCGGGCGCGCGTTGCGTGGGGAGGCCGGGCCGCGACGGGCAGTCGGATCGGATGGACGGCGTGGAAGGGAAACGCAGGATGGCCCCCACGGGCCGCTTGCCAGCGGACGGCGGGGGCCGGGCCCGGAACGAAGCCGGGCCGTCAGGGCCGGTTCGGCACCGGCCGGGTTCGTCTTTGGAGTGAGTTAACCTACCAAATCCGGCGAATCATCGCAACGGATTTGAACGGGACGGGCGGCGCGGATCGGCCAGAAATGGCCGACCCGGACCTATTTCGGCGGGCCTTAGAAGTAGCCCACGGCCCCGTCGGCGGCGGACTGGCGCAGGAGCGCGAGCGCGTAGTCGGCGACCGAGCGGAAGCAGACGACGCGGGCGCCCTGCCCTTCGAGCCAGATCCCGGCCGCGATCTGTCCCAGCCGGGTGCGGCGGAAATCGCCGGGGCCGAAGGCGGAGGGGGAGAGGTCGGCGGGGGAGAGCTTGGCCAGCACCTCCCGCGCGCCCTCGCCATTGAGCGCGATGCAGGCGCGCAGGTCGGACACGTCGGCGGCGAGGACGTGGGTGCCTGCGAGGTCGGTGTCGAGCCGCGACAGGGCGGCGGTGACCTCATCGCGCGGGACGAACAGGAGGAGTTCGTCCGGCGACATCCAGGCCGCGCCGCGGCCGGACGTGCCGTTGAGGCGCAGGCGGTCGGGGACGGGCCCGCCGGTCAGCGCCTCCACGGTTGTGCGGAGGGCGGGGTCGGACAGGTCGCCCCGAAGGGTGATCTGGCCGAGGGGTTGGGTGAAGGCGACCTCAGGCATTCAGCTTCTCCCCTGCCTTGTCGTAGAGGACCGGATCGACGATGCGCGCCGGGATGGGCGCTCCGGCCTTGTTGGAAACCTGGACGGTCTGGCCCATGCGCTCAGACCCCTTGTCGACCAGGGCCATGGCGATGCCGCGGTTGAGGGTCGGCGAGAAGTAGGTCGAGGTGACGCGGCCTTCGGTGTTCTTCTGGCCGTTCGCGTTTTCGCCCCGGCCCAGGACATAGGCGCCTTCGGGGAGGACGGAGTTGTCGAGGCTTTGCAGCCCCACGAGTTGCCAGCGGTGGCTGCCGGCCATGAAGGTTCGCATCTGGGCGCGCTTGCCGAGATAGTCGGCCTTCTTCTTGGAAATGGCCCAGCCGAGGCCGAGGTCCTGCGGGATCACGGTGCCGTCGGTTTCGTCGCCGATCATGACGTAGCCCTTTTCGGCGCGCAAGATGTGCATCGCCTCGGTGCCGTAGGGGGTGATGCCCCACTCGCGCCCGGCCTCCATCAGCGCCTCCCACAAGGCGAGGCCCTGGGAGGCGGGGACGGCGATCTCGTACGACAGTTCGCCGGAGAAGGAGATGCGGTGGACGCGGGCTTGGAAACGACCGGCGAGAATGCCGTTCGCGAAGGTCATGAACGGGAGGGCGTCACGGGAGAGGTCCATGCCGCCGAGCTTTTGGAGCACGTCGCGGGCGCGGGGGCCGGCGACGGCGATCTGGGCGTGCTGTTCGGTCACGTTGGCGGTGTAGACCTTCCACGTGTGCCATTCGGTCTGGAGCCAGTCCTCCATGTGGGCGTGGATGCGGTCGGCGCCGCCGGTGGTGGTGTGGCAGAGCCAGGTGTCCTCGGCCATGCGGATGACGACGCCGTCGTCCATGAGGAAGCCGTTCTCGCTGCACATCAGGCCGTAGCGGCACTTGCCCACGGGGAGCGTGCTCATGACATTGGTGTAGAGCATGTCGAGGAAGCGGCCCGCGTCGGGGCCCTTGACGATGATCTTGCCCAGAGTGGTCGCGTCGAGGAGGCCCACGCCGTTGCGGACGGCGAGGATCTCCCGGTTGACGGCGTCGTGGACCGTCTCGCCGGGGCGCATGTAGGCGTAGGCGCGGCGCCAGAGGCCCACGGGCTCCCACGTCGCGCCGTGGCGGGCGTGCCAGGGGTGGATGGGCGTGGTGCGGACCGGCTGGAACAGGTCGTGCCGCGCGACGCCCGCGATCGTGCCCATGGTGAGCGGCGCGTAGGGCGGGCGGAAGGTCGTGGTGCCCACCTGCGGGATCGGGGCGTGGAGCGCGCCCGACAGAACCGCGAGGCCGTTGAGGTTGGAGAGCTTGCCCTGGTCCGTGGCCATGCCGAGCGTCGTGTAGCGCTTGGCGTGCGCGACGGACTGGAAGCCCTCACGCGCCGCAAGCTCGATGTCGGAGACCTTTACGTCGTTCTGGAAGTCGAGCCACATCTTGCGCTTGAGCGCGGCGGGCGCGCCCTGGGGCATGATCCAGACGGGGAGGATGGGCCCCTCCTCGGCGTCGCGGGCCTCGACATGGGGATGGGCCTCGCCGCCCGCGGCCTGGGCGCCCGCGCGGAGGGCGGAGGCAAGGGCGGCGGCGGTGCGCAGGTCGCCGTTGGAGGAGCCCGCCGGGATCACGAGGGTCGAGCCGTCGTGGGTGCGCGGGGGCCGGGCTGGGTTGGGCAGGAACATCGCGCGGGCGTCGTCCCAGGACAGGCCGCCGCCGCAATGGGACCAGAGATGGACCGAGGGGGTCCAGCCGCCGGACATGGCGATGGCGTCGCAGGCGATGTACTCGATCGCGGAGCCTTCGCCGGCGAGGGCGCAGAGGGAGACGCCGGTCACGCGGCGGCGGCCCTTGACCTTGCCGATGCCGCGCCCGGCCTCGATCCGGATGCCGGCGTCGCGGGCCATGCGGACGAGGTCCCCGTCGGGACGCGGGCGGGCGTCCACGATGACGGGGACGATCAGGCCCGCGCGGTGGACGGCGAGTGCGGTGCGGTAGGCGTCGTCGTTGTTG
>CADCUU010000201.1 GCA_902805995.1 uncultured Rubellimicrobium sp. | reverse complement strand
CATCGGCATTGGACACCTGCCTTGCTTTATTGGGGATGCGCGACCCGACCTTATGCGCCTCGACGCGCCACAGCCGGAGTTCGCCGTCGACCTATGGCTCTTGACCCATCCCGACCTGCGCCAGTCCGCGCGGGTCCGGGTCTTTCTGGACTTCATGGCCGCGGAGATCAGGGCACAAAGGCACCTGATCGAAGGTAGCGTGGTGGACCGGCCGGCCGAGAGACAGGATAGCGACGAGCCACCAGCCAAGCCAGCAGGGACCTAGAAGTCGGTGATCTGTCCAGAGTACCGATCGACCATCACCTGACTTGACAGATCGGGGCCATGCTCCGGTGCAATGACCCGACGCCATATAGGACACGCATATGACCTCACTCATCGGGATCTCAGGCAGCCTGCGCCAAGGCTCCTTCAACACGGCGCTTCTTCGGGCAGCGGGCGATCTCATGCCTGACGGAGCAACCCTTGAAATCCGGTCCATTGCCGAGATCCCGCTCTACAATGGTGACCTCGAGCAGCGCGACGGCGTCCCTGCCGCGGTGACTGCGCTCAAGGAAGCCATTGCGGCTGCGGATGGGCTTCTCATCGCCACGCCAGAGTACAACAACTCCATTCCCGGCGTTCTGAAGAACACGATCGACTGGCTGTCCCGCCCAGCGTCCGACATCCCGCGCGTGTTTGGAGCCAAGCCCGTGGCCCTCATGGGCGCCTCGCCCGGTCCGTTCGGCACCATCCTGGGCCAGAGCGCCTGGCTGCCAGTGTTCAAGACCTTGGGGGCCCAGCTCTGGAGCGGTGAGCGGCTTCTTGTGTCGCGGGCGCGCGAGGCGATCGGCCAGGATGGCTCGCTCACCGACGAGAAGATCCGGGAGCGACTCCGCGTCCTCCTACAAGGCTTCTGCAGATTCGCCCAAGCGGCTCGGCCGCACTGATATTGAGGGGCGCGTCCGTCGAACTGGCAGTTCATCGTTGAGCTTACAACAGCAGGCACTACGGTCATACCCGCCATTCCGAACGTCAAGACCACATCAAGGAAGCGCGCTAGGTAGCGACCCCGCTCACTCAGCAACGGACCATTTTGGCCAATGCTGGTGCCACGAATTTATTCACCGCTGGTGCCTCGCTGCATTCAATCATCGGCGAGTTTAACCCGGTCCTGACCACCATGGCGCTGGCGTTCCGCGGCGCCGATCACATCCTGTCCTCGCAGAGCGCTCGTTTCCCTTCAACAGCGAAGAGTAGATCATGACCAAGCTTCAGCCTGTCATCCTACCCAACTTTGGGGTGCCCTTGGCGCGCCCGCAGATCCCCGGCGCAACTCTGGCCGCCCGCTGCGATGCCCTCTATGCCAAGGCTGGCCAGACGTGGCTCTTCGTCTATGCAGACCGGGAGCACAGCGCCAACATCTTGTTCCTGAGCGGCTTCGACCCTCGCTTCGAAGAGGCGGCCCTCCTGCTGGGGCCGAACGGCCGGCGCATCGTCGTGACCGGCAACGAGTCGGAGAGCTTCACGGCCATCTCCGCGCTCCCAGACCTCGAGACCCTGCTGTGCCAGTCCATGAGCCTGATGGCCCAAGACCGGACCAGGAAACCGAGCTTGGAGACGGTGCTTCGCGAGGCCGGCTTCAAGGCTGGCGACACGGTGGGCGTAATCGGCTGGAAGTACCTCGAAGCCGAGGAGTGGTATGACGAGCGACCC
Source organism: uncultured Rubellimicrobium sp. (assembly GCA_902805995.1). GTDB lineage: Bacteria > Pseudomonadota > Alphaproteobacteria > Rhodobacterales > Rhodobacteraceae > Rubellimicrobium. The sequence continues at coordinate 3,215 of CADCUU010000201.1, read as the reverse complement.
GGCTTCCTTGTGCCGCATTCCATGATCGTCACCCTGGCCCGCATCATTGGTGGGTTCGAGGGGCTTAGCGAGGCGACGCCGCTCCTGATGAACCCGCGCGACGGGTTGCGCTCCATCGTCGACGCCGACCAGATCGCCGCATTCGAATGGGCCTCCGCCCGCGCCTCCGCGTCGGTCTGGAGCGTGCTGAGCAAGGCGCGTCCCGGCCAGCGGGAGATCGAGGCCGCCGCGAACTTCACCTACGCGGGCGAGCCGCTCAGCGCCCATACGATGTTCACGTCCGGCGACAGCCAGGACCCGATCCATGGACTGAACAGCCCTGGGGCACGGGTGCTCGCCAAGGGCGACGGCATCACCACCGCCGTCGGCTACTGGGGTGGGCTCTCCTCGCGGGCCGGGCTGCTCGACGACGACAACGATGGCTTCGTGCAGATCGCCGCCGCCTACTGGGACGGGCTGGTGCGCTGGTACGACACCGCCGACATCGGGGTGACCGGCGGGGTGCTGCATGACGCCGTCATCGACCGGTTGGCCGAAGGGGGGCTCCGGCCGGCGCTGAACCCGGGCCATCTGGTCAGCTACGACGAATGGAGCCACTCGCCCATACGGCCCGGGTCCACGGATGCCCTGAGGTCGGGGATGGTGATCCAAGTGGACGTGATCCCGACGCCGATGCCACCCGGGGCGGCGCTGAACTGCGAGGATGCCGTGGCGGTCGCGGACGCCGACTTGCGGACCGAGATCGCGACAAAGCACCCCGAAGTCTGGGCCCGCATCGAAGCCCGCCGCAACTTCATGCGCGAGAGCTTGGGTGTGCCGCTCAAGGAGAGCCTCCTGCCGCTCTCCAATATCCCCCTCGTCCTGCCGCCGCTCTGGCTCGCCCACGACCGGGTGCTCGTCAACGGCTGACCAGGTCTTGGGGGTGGGATTGGACGGGGCAGGGGTGATGGGCCGGCGAATGGGCTGGGTGCGGACGCCGCGAGTGGCGGTCGGGGCGATGTTCCTGCTCGCGGGCAGCCTGTTCGGGACCTGGGCCTCCCGGATCCCCGCCTTTGTGGAGCACTTCCGCCTCTCGGAGGACCGTCTGGGGCTCCTCCTGCTCTGCATCGCCCTGGGCGCCATCATCGCCTTCCCCTTTGCAGGGCGCCTGTCGGACAGGATCGGAGCCAACCAAGCGAGTCGACGCATGGCAGGTCTCTACATCGTCGCACTGGGGGCGGTGGCCTGCGCGCCGACGGTCTGGTCGCTCGGAGCGTTCCTTGTCCTGTTCGGGGCTGCGCTGGGCGGGCTGGATGTCGCGATGAACGCTTGGGGCGCCGAGGTGGAGCAGCGCCACGGCCGCCCGATCATGTCGTCATTCCATGCCATGTTCAGCCTGGGCACGGGCCTCGGCGCAGCGACCGGCTACGTCGCTGTCTGGATGGGGAAGGGCGTGGTTTCCCATTTCCTGCTGAACGGGGCTGTGTTCGGTGCCGCCGCCCTGTCACTGGCCCTTGTTCCTTGGTCGTCGCGGGTCTCCCGCGGGCGACGTGGCAAGGCCTTCGCTCTTCCAAGTGGCGCGCTGGTTCTGGTCGGATTGGCGGCGTTCTGCGCCTCCGTTGGCGAAGGCGCCATCGCGGACTGGAGCGCCGTGTTCCTATACACCGTGACAGAGGTCAGCGAAGCGCAGGCGGCACTTGGCTATGCGGTGTTCTCCATCGCTATGGTGATCATGCGGCTGGCTGGTGACTGGGCCATCCAGCGCCTTGGACCCGTCACCAGTGCCCGCCTGAGCGGCCTCACGGCAGCCCTGGGCGTCGTGATCGTGGTCCTAGGCCCAACGCTCCCCTTGGTTCTTGTTGGTTTCGCGATCATGGGCTTCGGGTACGCGGTCGTGGCGCCCCTGACCTTCTCCCGCGCGGCGATGGAGCCCGGCCCGTCACCGGGCCAAGCCATCGCGAGCGTGGCCACCCTCAACTACGGCGGCATGTTGGTCGGCCCGCCGCTGATCGGGTTCGTCGCCAAAGCTTCGTCACTGCCGACGGCGTTCGTCCTCCTCGGCGCGCTGTCCATTGCCATCACGGCCCTCGGGGCCAGCCTTCGCGAGCCCAAGGCCCCCGGCAACCTCTAGGGCAGCAACCTAGAATCTCTTCAGGTTCCGCGTCTCGACCTAGTCAGGAGCAAGCGCCGTCCGGAAGTCTGCGACCACCGCGGCATCCGTGCGCCGCCGCGTCGGCCCGGCGAAGCCGAGGCGGACGGCGGCCGCGCCCTGCGTGGCCTGGGGCGATGCGCAGGAGCTATGCACCTCGTCCACCGGCACGGCCGCCAGCAGAGCCCGTACGTTGGCCGGGGTGACGCCCGACCCTGCCATGACGCTCATCCGCCCCCGGGCCACCTCGCACATCGTGCGAAGCCGGCCGATGCCGTCCAGGGCCGATGGCTCGCCGCCGGAGCTGAGAACCCGTTCGAAGCCGAGTTCGACAGCCGTTTCCATGGCCCTGACTACGTCCGGGGAGAGGTCGATGGCACGATGGAGCGTGCGGCCCAGGTCCCCCGCCGCCTCGGAGAGCTGGGTCAGCACGCCCTCGTCGAGCGTTCCGTCCAGATGGGAGGCGCCAAGGACGACGCCGGCCAACCCAAGGCCACGCACCGCCTCAATGTCGGCCATCATCGCGTCAATCTCCGCCGGCGAGAAGACGAAGTCACCGCTGCGGGGCCGGATCAAGACATAGACCGGGACGGGCGCGCTCCGGGCCATCCGCATGAGGCCGGGGGAGGGGGTGAGGCCGCCGAGTTCCAGGGCGGAGCAGAGCTCGATGCGCTGGGCGCCTCCTGCGATGGCCGCCTGTAGGCTGTCCGGGTCGGCCACGCAGACTTCGAGCAGCGGAGCCGTCATTCCGGGCCCCCAGCCTGCGCGAGCAGTGCTGCGCCGACAAGGCCCGCCTCGAAGGCGATCTCGCCGGGCACGACCAGCGGACGCTCGGTGCGGCGCAGGATGCGTGAGCGGACCTCTTCGTCGAGCCGGGCCACGAACTTCCGAACCCCGCCGAGTCCGCCGCCGACGGGCACGATGTCGGCACCAACCACGTTGATAACCAGGGCCAGCGGTCCCGCGAGCAGATCGATCTGTATGTCGATGGTACGGCTGGCCGCGGCCTCGCCGGCGAGCCAGGCGTCCACGATGGCCGTGCTGGGCAGGGTGGCGCCATGGAGGTGCCGATGCAGCCGCTCCATTC
>CADCUU010000200.1 GCA_902805995.1 uncultured Rubellimicrobium sp. | reverse complement strand
GGGACGGGCCCTCTCGGGCTTCCTCATCGTGGACAAACCCGCGGGCATCACGTCGACCTCGGTGGTCAACAAGGTCCGCTGGACGATGCAGGCCCAGAAGGCGGGCCATGCCGGCACCCTCGACCCCGCCGCGACCGGCCTCCTCGCCGTCGCGCTGGGCGAGGCGACCAAGGTCCTCCCCTTCGTCACCGACGCCCTCAAGGCCTACGAGTTCACGACCCGCTTGGGCGCGGAGACGACGACCGACGACGCCGAGGGCGAGGTCACGCGCCAGAGCGACCTCCGCCCCACCGACGCCCAGATCGAATCCGCGCTCACCGCCTATCGCGGCGACATCCTCCAGGTCCCCCCCGCCTTCTCGGCCGTCAAGGTGGACGGGGAACGCGCCTACGACCTCGCCCGCGACGGAGAGGAGCTGACCCTATCCGCCCGCCCCCTCTTCGTGGACGAGCTGGAGCTTGTGTCCCGGCCCGGCCCCGACCATGCCACCCTGCGGATGGTCTGCGGCAAGGGCGGCTATGTCCGCTCCATCGCCCGCGACCTCGGCCGTGACCTCGGCTGCTTCGGCCATGTCACGGCGCTCCGCCGCATCTGGTCCGGCCCCTTCACCCTGCGCGGCGCCGTCACCTGGGAGGAGATCGAGGCCACTGGCCAGGGCGAAGGGCTCGACCACCGCCTCCTCCCCCTCGAATCCGCGCTGGTGGGCCTGCCCGAATGCCCCTGCCCCGAAGCCAGCGTGGGCCTCCTGCGAAACGGCGGCGCGGCCCTCGTCTTCGCCCCCGACGGCCTGCAATGGGGCGAGGAGGCCTGGGCCAGCCGCGACGGCCGCGCTATTGCCGTTGGCCACTTCGAAGGCGGCTCCCTCCGCCCCACCCGCGTCTTCGCCGCCTGACGTCTCAGCCCGTTTCCACCTCGATCCAGGCCGCGCTCCGCTCCGTCACGCGCTCGTCCACCTTGGCCTCGATGTTGTTCCCGTCGGGGTCGAGCAGGAAGGCCGCATAATAACCGGGATGATAGTCCCTCAGCCCCGGCCCGCCGTTGTCCCTCCCTCCGGCCGCCAGCCCCTCGGCATGGAAGCGCGCAACCGACGCCCGGTTCGCCGCTTGGAAGCAGAGATGCAGATGCGTCACGACTCCCCCTCCCGGGGCCTGGCGTGAGACGTAAAGCTCGTCGATCTCCAGCCACTCCTCCGTCTCCCGCAGGTCTGCCTCGCGCCCCAGGGCCGCAAAGACCGCGCGGTAGAACTGCCGCGACCGGTCAAAATCACTCACGCGGAGGTCCAGATGATCGATCAGCCGCCCCAGTCGATTGCCCATGGCGCATGCCTCCCCTAGGCTGCGGCAGCTAGCCCGTCCCCTAGGGCACGGCAACGACGCCAAGGCCGCGAGATTCTCGCCGCAGCGGTGAAACTTTCCCCCGTCCCCTCTCGTGGCTGAGCCGTCAAGACCGCTCATCCATGGGAGCCGCCCGATGCCCACCGCGCCACGCCTGTCCATCTTCCACGCCACCGGCCCGCTCCGTGGCGACAGGGCTACCCATGCCGGCCGCATCCGCGCCCTCTACGCCGCCCTCCATGCGGGCGACCTCAGGGCCGTCCTCGCCCGCCTCGCCCCCGGCGTGGAGTGGGAGGCCGACAGCGGAGAGCCCGCCCTGCCGATCCGCCGCAGGCACATGGGCCGCGGCGCGGTCGAACGCCTCCTCTGCGACCCCCTGAACCTCCCCCGCGCGACCGAGATCGTCCACATCGCCGAAAGCGGTCCCGAGGTCGCCGTCCTCGCCGCCGAGGGCCCCTCGCCCGAGCCCGGCCTCGTGGCCCCCCTCCGGCTGGAGGCGCATCTCTGGACCCTCGACGACAACGGCCTCGTCACCCGCGTCCGTCAGATCTCCCGTCCCAGCCCCAGGCCCAGGCGGCACTAGCGCCGCCCAGCCCGGCAACCCGCCGCCCAGCGCGCGCCGACGCTCCGGTCACAAGCCAGCCCAAAGACCGAACGCGGCCCCGCCCGTCACCCCTCCCGCAGGATCTCCAGGAACGCCGCGCCGAACCGCTCCGCCGCGCGCGGCCCCACGATCCGCTCGATCCCTGCGAGGTCCCGAGGCGCCTGCGCCGCGATCTTCGCCAGCGCGCTCGCGTTCAGCGACAAGGGCTTGTCCTGCCCATAGGGCCCGCGCGCCAGTTCCGCCTGCGCTGCCAGGAGCCGGTCGTACACCGTCCCCTGCTCCCGCCCCGCGAGCCTCTGGCGCGCCGGATGCATCTGCGGCGCCTCCTGCCCGAGGATCACCTCCAGAAAGCTCCGCCCATAGGTGTCGAGCTTCTTCGCCCCCACCCCCGAGATCCCCGCCATCTGGTCCAGCGTCGCGGGCCGCCGCTCCGCCATCTCCATCAGCGTCTTGTCGGTAAAGACCACATAGGCCGGCACCCGGGCCTCCTGCGCCAGCGCCCGCCGATGCGCCTTCAGCGCCGCGAGCAGCCCTTCGTCCTCCTCGGCCACCATGGCGCGCGGCTCGTCGCGGGTCGCGCCCCGGCCCTTGGGCGGGAGCACGTCCCGCCGCATGGTGACGGCCTGCTCCCCCTTCAGCACCGGCCCGGCCAGCACCGTGAGCCGCAGCGCCGCATGCCGCGAGGGATCGGGCCGCAGCAGATCCTGCCCCATCATCTGCCGGACGATGGCGTCCCACTGCCGCTCGTCCCACTCCTTGCCCACCCCAAAGGTCGGAAGCTGGTCATGCCCCCGCGCCACGACCTTCTCGGTGGCCCGCCCCAAGACGATGTCGACCAGATGCCCTTTGCCGAACCATTCCCCCGTCCGGATCGCCGCCGACAGCACCATCCGCGCCGGAGTCGTCGCATCGAACACCTCCGCAGGCCGGTCGCAGTTGTCGCAGGAGCCACACGGCTCCGCCTGCTCGTCGAAGTACCCCAGCAGCTGCACCCGCCGGCACCCCACCGCCTCCGCGATGCCCAAGAGCGCATTGAGCCGCCCATGATCCGCAACCTTCCGCCCCTCGGGCGCGCCACCCTCGTCGATCTGGGACCGCCGCAGCCGGATGTCGTCCGGCCCATAAAGCGTCAGCGCCTCCGCCGGCAGCCCGTCGCGCCCCGCGCGCCCGATCTCCTGGTAATACCCCTCGACGCTCTTCGGCAGGTCGGCATGCATCACCCAGCGGATGTCGGGCTTGTCCACGCCCATGCCGAAGGCCACCGTCGCCACCACGATCAGCCCGTCCTCGCGCTGGAACCGCTCCTCCGCGAGCCTGCGCGCGTCCGGCTCCAGCCCCGCATGGTAAGGGATCGCGGACAGCCCCGCCTCCCGCAGGGCCTGCGCCAGCACCTCCGTCTTGTTGCGCGTCCCGCAATAGACAATCCCCGCCCGGCCCTTCCGCCGCTTGGCATAGTCGATCACCTGCCGACGGGGAGAGTCCTTCAGCGCGAACCCCAGATGAATGTTGGGCCGGTCGAACCCCCGCAGAAAGACTTGAGGCTCCCGCCCCGCGAACAGCCGCTCGACGATCTCGTCCCGCGTCTCCTCGTCGGCGGTCGCCGTGAACGCCGCCAGCGGCACGCCGAGCGCCTCCCGCAGCGCCCCGATCCGCAGGTAGTCGGGCCGGAAGTCATGCCCCCACTGGGACACGCAATGCGCCTCGTCCACCGCGATCGCCGTCACGCCCCAGCGCTTCAGCGCCCCCGCCATGCTCCCCTGTCCCAGCCGCTCCGGCGCCAGATACAGAAGCCGCACCCGCCCCTCGGCCAGCCCCTCACGAAGCTCGATGTTCTCCTCTTCGGTGTTCGCGGACGTATAGGCCCCCGCCTCCACCCCCGCCGCCTTCAGCGCCCGCACCTGATCCCGCATCAGCGCGATGAGGGGGGAGATCACCACCGTCAGCCCATCCCGCAGCAGCGCCGGAAGCTGAAAGCACAGCGACTTGCCCCCGCCCGTGGGCATCACGGCCAGCACGTCGCGCCCCCCGGCCACGGCCTGCACGATCTCCTCCTGCCCGGGACGGAAGGAGTCGAATCCCCAGACCTCCCTCAGGAGGGCGTGCGCCGCGTCCCCTCCCATGAAGGTCAGACGAAGGCCGAAACGTTGTTGGTCAGGATGATCTGGAGCGCATAGATCGCGATCAGCACCACCAGCGGCGCAAGATCGAGGCCCCCCATCGGCGGCAGCAGACGCCGCACCGGGCCATAAAGCGGCTCCAGCAACCGGCTCAACCCCCCCCAGACCTGCTGCACGAACTGCTGGCGCGGGTTGAGCACGTTGAAGGCCAGAAGCCAGCTCATGATGAAATGGGCGAATATGAGATACTGCGCGATCTGAAGGATCAGCATCAGGATCTGGTAAATCGACAGCATGTCCGGCCGGTCCCTCTTCGTTCCGCCTCCGACCTAAGGGCCCCCGGGCCTTCGCGCAATCCCTCGCACCTCGCCCAAGCGGGACCCGCCGTCACGGTTGACGCAACCGTCATCACCGGGCCATCACGCAGGGCACGCGACCAAAGGTGCCCCATGTATCCCGTTCCCCGCCTCCTGTGGCAGCTCTGGCGCACGCGGTCCGCGCCCCCGCTCCCGCTCGACGGCGTGCACGTCAGCCACCACATCTGCTGGCCCTGGGACCTCGACGTGTTCGGAGAACTCAACAACGGCCGCACCCTCACCCTCTACGACCTGGGCCGCATTCCCTGGTTCGGCCGCATCGGCCTCGACCGCGTCCTGCGGCGCGAGGGCTGGCAGGTCGCCGTCGCAGGCGCCTCCGTCCGCTGGCGCAAGCGCGTCCACGCGATGGAGCGTCTGACCATGCGCACCCGCGCCCTGGGCTGGGACGACCGCTTCCTCTACAGCGAGCAGTCGCTCTGGAAATCGAACGGCGACTGCGCGAGCCACATCCTCATCCGCGCCGCCGTCAGCACCCGCGACGGCATCGTCCCCGCCCCCCG
>CADCUU010000199.1 GCA_902805995.1 uncultured Rubellimicrobium sp. | reverse complement strand
TCGCCGCGATCTGCGCCGACGTGCTGGCCCGGACGCTGGAGCGCTGCCAGGTCAAGGTGGAGATCCTGGGCTTCACCACCCGCGCCTGGAAGGGCGGGCAGAGCCGCGAACGGTGGCTCGCCGAAGGGCGCCCGCCTCTGCCCGGCCGCCTCAACGACCTGCGCCACATCGTCTACAAGTCTGCCGACGCGCCCTGGCGGCGGGTCCGGCCGAACCTCGGCCTGATGATGAAGGAAGGCCTCCTCAAGGAGAACATCGACGGCGAGGCGCTGGAATGGGCGCACCGCCGCATGGTCGGCCGCCCCGAGGCGCGCAAGATCCTGATGGTCATCTCCGACGGCGCGCCGGTGGACGATTCCACCCTCTCCGTCAACCCGGCGAACACGCTGGAGAAGCACCTGCGCGACGTGATCGCCATGGTGGAGCGTCGCCGCGCGGTGGAGCTTATCGCCATCGGCATCGGCCACGACGTGACGCGCTACTACCAGCGCGCGGTCACGATCACCTACGTGGACCAGCTCGCCGGCGCCATCACCGAGCAACTCGCCTCGCTCTTCGAGGCCGACCCGCGCAAGCGCGCGCGCTTTGAGAGAAGGCGGGCCTGATGTTTCAAAGCTTCGACGTGACCTCCGACCCGTCCCACGGGCCGGCGCGGCTCCAGGCACTCCGGGCGCTGATGCGGGAGGACGGGCTCGACGCCGTGCTCGTCCCCCGATCCGACCGCTTCCAGGGCGAATACGTGGCCCCCGCCGACGAACGGCTCGCCTGGCTCACCGGCTTCACCGGCTCGGCGGGCTTCTGCGCGGTCACGCAAGCGGAGGCCGGGGTCTTCATCGACGGGCGCTACCGCGTGCAGGTCCGCTCCCAGGTCGCCACCGACTTCACGCCGGTGAACTGGCCGGAGACGAAGCTCGCAGACTGGCTCCTCGAACGGCTCTCCACCGGGCAGCGCCTGGGCTTCGACCCTTGGCTCCATTCCGTGGAGGAGATCGAAAAGCTCCGCGAAAGGCTCCACCCCAAAGGGATCGGCCTCGTCCCGGTGCATAACCCGATCGACCGGATCTGGACCGACCGCCCCTCCGCCCCCACGGCCCCCTTCAGCGCCTACCCCGAGGAGATCGCGGGCGAAACCCACGCCCAGAAGCGGGACCGCATCGCCGCGGCCCTGCGCGAGGCGGGGGAACGCGCCGCGATCCTCACCCTTCCCGATTCCGTTGCGTGGCTCCTCAACATCCGGGGCGGCGACGTGGCCTACAACCCGGTCCCCCACGCCTTTGCAATCCTGCACGAAGACGGGACCTGCGACCTCTACGCCCAAAGCGGCAAGGCCGAGCCGGTCCTGACGCATTTGGGAGACGGCGTCCGCGTCCACGCCGAGGAGGTCTTCGAGGCGGCGCTTCGCTTCCTCCCCTCGCCCACCCGGATCGACCCCAGGACGTGCCCGCAGGCGATCCTTGATGTCCTCGCAGAGACCGGCATCACCGTCGCGCGTGGGCAGGACCCCTGCCTTCTCCCCAAGGCCCGCAAGACCCCTCAGGAGATCGCCTCTACGACCGAGGCGCATCTGCGCGATGGCGCGGCCATGGTGAACTTCCTGGCCTGGCTTGACGCCGAGGCGCCCAAGGGTGGGCTCACCGAGATTGCGGCGGTCCGCGCGCTCGAGGGCTTCCGCCGGGCGACCAACGCGCTCCTCGACCTCAGCTTCGACACGATCTGCGGCGCGGGCGCCCACGGGGCCATCGTGCACTACCGCGTGAACGAGGCTACCGACGCTCCGATCCGCGCGGGGGAGCTGCTGCTTGTCGACTCGGGCGGCCAGTACCTCGACGGGACCACGGACATCACCCGCACCATGGCCGTGGGCGACGCGCCCGATGATGCGGCCGAGGCCTATACCCGTGTCCTGCAAGGCATGATCGCGATCAGCCGCGCGCGCTTTCCCAAGGGCGTCGCCGGAAGCCACCTCGACTCGCTCGCCCGTTATCCGCTCTGGCTCGCGGGGCAGGACTACGACCACGGCACCGGGCATGGGGTGGGCGTGTTCCTGTCCGTCCACGAGGGGCCGCAGCGGCTGTCGCGCCTGTCCGACGTGCCCCTGGAGCCCGGCATGATCCTGTCCAACGAGCCCGGCTACTACCGCGAGGGCGCCTGGGGCATCCGCATCGAGAACCTGATCGTGGTGGAGGAGGCAGCCCCCGTTCCCGGTGGCGACGACCACCGCCGGATGCTGTCCTTCCGCACGCTCACCCGGGTGCCGTTCGACCGCCGCCTCATCGTGCCCGCGATGCTGTCCGACGGTGAGCGGGGCTGGATCGATGGCTATCACGCGGGCGTCCTCCAGCGGATCGGCCCGCGGGTGGAGGGTGCCGCACGCGATTGGCTGGAAGCCGCCTGCGCCCCGCTCTAGGCCTAGGGTTCGGCGGCTCCCCCCTTGCATGACGCTGGGGCATCCCCAACATCGTCGGGAGGGAGCACGAGGGATACCATGAGCCATATCAGCATCACGCCGTCCAAGGCCACTTGGGTTGTCAGGGCCAACGGCGCTATCCTGGCCGAGACACAGCACGCAAAGGAGTTGCGCGAAGGGGGGCGGGAGGCGGTCATCTATGTCCCGCGCGAGGACGTGGCCATGGCGCTGTTCGAGCGGTCGCCCACGCAGACCACCTGCCCGTACAAGGGTCAGGCGAGCTACTTTTCCTATGTGGGGCCGGATGGGACGATCAAGGACGCCGCTTGGTCCTACGAGGCGCCCAGGGACGATGTGGCCGCCATTGCGGGCCACCTCGCCTTTTACCCGAACAAGGTGACGGTGGAGCGGGTCTAGACCCGCCCCGGCTCAGGCCGCGTCGGCGGCGCCCAGAAGTTCCCGCGCGGCGCCCCTCGCGGCCTCGGTCACGGTCTCGCCGGCGAGCATGCGGGCGATCTCGTCCACCCGCTCCGTCTCGCCCAGGGGGACGACGCGCGAGGTCGTCATGCCGTTCGCGACCTGCTTCTCCACCCGCCAGTGATGCGCGCCCAGCGCGGCCACCTGCGGCGAGTGGGTCACTACCAGCACCTGCCCGCCACCGGCCAGATCCGCGAGCCGACGACCCACGGCGGCTGCGGTCGCCCCGCCGACGCCGCGGTCGATCTCGTCGAAGATCATGGTCTTGGCGTCGCCTTCGCGCACGAGGCAGACCTTGAGCGCGAGCAGGAAGCGCGACAGCTCCCCGCCCGAGGCGATCTTGTCCAGCGCCCCAGGAGGCGCGCCGGGGTTGGTCGCGGCCACGAAGCGCACGTCGTCCTGCCCCTCCGGCCCCGGCTCGGCCTCCGTCACCTGAACGGAAAAGACGGCGCGCTCCATCTTGAGGGGCGGAAGCTCGGCGGCCATCGACTTGGCGAGGCGGCCCGCGGCCTCGTGGCGATGGACTGACAGCGCGTCGGCAGCCTCCTGATAGGCCGCGTCCGCTGCCATCACCGCCGCCTGGAGACGTCCCTGATCCGCCTCGGAGGCGTCGAGAGCGGCCAGGCGGCCCGCGAGATCCTCGGCATGGGCAGAGAGATCATCGGCCAGGACGTTGTACTTGCGGGCCATGGCGCGGATCGCGAAGAGCCGCTCCTCGGTCTCCTCCAGCTCGCGCGGGTTGAAGGTCAGGGCGTCAAGGAAGTCGCGCACGCCCCCCTCGGCCTAGACCAAAGCCTCCTGCGCGCGTTCCAGTGCGGCCAGGGGCTCGTCGAGCCGACCCTCGGCCTGATCGCCCGCCTTGTCGAGCCGCCGCATGGCCTCGGCCACCAGCCCCTCGGCCCCGTGGGAGGAGATCGCGTCGAGCGCCTTGGCGATGCCTTCGCGGATCTTCTCCCCCGCCTGCATCAGCCGGCGCTGGGCGTCGAGGGTGGCTTCCTCGCCGGGCTCGGGCGAGAGCTTCTGAAGCTCGGCCACGGCGTGGCGAAGGAAGTCCTCCTCCTGCTTGAGCTTGTCACGGCGCGCCTGTGCCTGGGCCAGCGCGCGGCGCGCGTCCCGTCGCCCGGCCCAGGCCGTTCGCACAGTGTCTAGCAGCGCCTCGGCGCCCGAGAAGTCGTCGAGGAGCGCCCGGTGGACGCGAGGGTTCAGAAGGCCCTTGTCGTCCTGCTGGCCGTGCAGCTCCACCAGCGTGTCCGACAGCGCGCGCAGCGTCTCGCCGGAGGCGCGGCGGTCATTGATCCAGGCGGTCTTGCGCCCGTCGGTGTAGTTCACCCGACGCAGTACAAGTGCGGCGGGGTCATCCTCGTCAGGCTCGATCCCAGCCTCGGCCAGGATCGCGTGGGCAGGGTGGCCTGGGGGCAGCTCGAAGACAGCCGTGACCTCGCCCCGTTCGGCCCCCGAACGGACGAGTTCGGCCCGCCCGCGCCAGCCCAGGACGAAGCCCAGCGAGTCGAGCAGGATCGACTTGCCCGCCCCCGTCTCACCCGTGAGGACGTTCAGCCCTGGCCGGAAGGCAAGGTTGAGCCGCTCGATGATGAGCATGTCGCGTATCTCGAGCGCGCGCAGCATGTCCTGTCCCCTGCCTCTCCGCCAAGGATGTGGCCTCTTGCCGGAGGGGGGTCAACCCCGATGGTTGGCCGGATGTTCACGACTTGTGCCCTACCTCCGGCTCAGGCGGGAATCAGCCCCTCAGTCGCGAGGTCCGACCAGAGCGCGTCGGGAATCGGGGCCTGCGCGGCGCGGAGGTTGTCCTCCATCTCCGTCACCGACTGGCTGCCGGGAATCACGGACACCACCGCAGGGTGACGGAGCGGGAAGCGGAAGGCCGCATCGAGGAGCCGGACACCGTGGCTATCGCAGATTGCCTTCAGCCGCCTCGTCCTCTCCGCCAAAGCGGGGGGCACGGCGTCGTAGTTGTAGAACTCCTTTCCGGCGAGGAGCCCGGAGTTGTACGGGCCGCCGATGATGACGCCGATCCCCTTGGCCTCGCAGACCGGCAGGA
>CADCUU010000198.1 GCA_902805995.1 uncultured Rubellimicrobium sp. | reverse complement strand
CACGTCTTTGACGTAGGCGCGGATGCGGTCGCCGGGACGATAGGCCTCACGGCCGATCTTCTCGTTACGGCGCAGAATCGCCTCGCCCGCGCCCACGTCGACGATGACGTTGCCGTATTCCTCGCGCTTGACGGTCGCGTTGATGATGGAGCCCAGGCGGTCCTTGAACTCCTCGAACTGGCGCTCGCGCTCGGCTTCGCGGACCTTCTGAAGGATCACCTGCTTCGCGGATTGCGCCGCGATGCGACCGAGGTCCACCGGCGGCACCTCGTCCACGATCTCGTCGCCGATCTTGGGCTCGGCCAGGAACTGCTTGGCCTGCTGGACCGTGACCTGCGCCTGATAGTTCTCGACGGCGTCATCCTCGACCACGGTGCGGACGCGCGTGAACGTCGCGCGGCCCGTCTTGCGGTCGATCTTGACGCGGATGTCCATCTCGGCGCCGTAGCGGCTCTTGGCGGCGCGGGCGAGCGACTCCTCCATCGCCTCCACGACGAGGCCGGGGTCGATCATCTTCTCGCGGGCGACGGCCTCGGCGGTCTGGAGCAGCTCCAGCTGGTTGGCGGAGGTGATGGCCATTCAGTGCTTCTCCTCTTGAGGGGCGACGGGGGCATCCTGGCCCTCCTCGTCGTCGAGAACGGTTTCCACGGCGTCGAACTGCGCCTCGTCGATCTGGCCCGCGTCCTGACGCGCGCGCAGCGTCTCGCGGATGAGATCGTCGGTGAGCACGAGCTTGGCGTCCGACAGCCAGTCGAACCGGAGACCGATAGTCACGGCCTCCTTGCCCTGCTCGATCTCCAGAAGGACCTCGTCGCCTTCGGTGCCCTGCAGGACGCCCTTGAAGCGGCGGCGCCCGTCAATGGCCTCGGAGGTCTCGATCTTGGCCTCGTGGCCGGCCCATTGCTCGAAGTCCTTGAGCCGGGTCAGCGGACGGTCGATCCCGGGCGAGGACACCTCCAGGGTGTAGGCGTCGGTGATCGGGTCCTCCACGTCGAGCACGGCGGAGACGGCAGTGCTGAGGCGCGCGCAGTCCTCCACCTCCATGCTACCGTCAGGGCGCTGGGCCATGATCTGGAGCGTCGGGTGCTGCCCGCTCATGAGGCGCAGGCGCACGAGCTCGAGGCCCAGATCCTGGGCCACGGGCTCCACGATCTGCGCGAGGCGCTTGTCGATGGCGGTTTTTGCGATGAGATCTTCGGACATGATATAAAGCCAGGCAGTGGAAACAAAAAAACGGGCGCGCGGCCCGTCGATGGTCTGCCGGTGGGCGCCGGGGGTGGAGGCCGGCGCGCCGCTGTCAAGGAGGCATATAGGCGGGCGCCGCCCCCCGCGCAAGGGAAATCAGGCGAACCACCACCGCTTGGGCAGCCGCCCGCCATCAAGGGGCGAGAGCGGCGAGACCGCGGCGTCGTGGAGGAGCCTTGGCCCATGAAGCGTCACGGCGGGAATATGCGCCGCCACGACGGCGATCTCCGACCGGGCGCAGATTGCCTGGGCGGCGGCGTAATGCGCCAGCTGCTCGGCCCCTTCGGTCGCGCGGGCGGCGGACAGTTGGGCCAAAAGGCCGGGATGGCGGCGGATGGCCGCCCAGGGACCGGCCAGCGCCTTGCGGAAGGTGGCCCCTTCGGTCGCGCAGCCCTCCCAGGCCGAGAAACGGGGCCGCACCTCGCCGAGCGCATCCCGCATCGCGGGGTCGAAGGCAGGGGCCGCAAGATCGGCCAGCGCGGGATGCAGCAGCCCCAGCGGGTGATCGGCGGCGGGATGGCCGCCCCAGGTTGCGGCAACCTGCTCGCGGTCGATGGCCTGGGGCATCATATGCCAGAACCGCACCCGCTGCCTGCGTGGGAGTCGCACGTGGAGTTGCCGGTTCCCCTGGAGCGAGGTCATAAGCAGGCCCGCGGCCCTCGCCTCGGCGGCCAGCACCGGACGCACGGGGCTGATGGCGTCCACCTCGCCCGCCAGGAGCGCGTCGAGCCGGGCGCGGTCCTCGGGCAGGTAACGGGCCTCCACGGCGTCGAACCAGGCCGCGCGCCCGTCGCTCCAGTGATCCCCGACATGCTCCAGCCGCAGGCGGTCCGGGATCTGCCTAGCGGCCAGCCGGTAAGGCCCCGTGCCGGTGCCGTCGAAGCGCCCCTCCGGCCCAACGATCAGCGCGGGATCGGCCAGCAGCAGCGGGAAGTCCGGGTCGCCCTCAGCCAAGGTGAGGAGGAGCCCATGGTCCCCCTGCGGATCGCCATGCACGATCTGGGACAGGGCCCAAGCGGACCGGCCGCGCCGATGCCGCGCGAGCGAGGCCAGCACGTCCGATGATCGCAGCGGCGTGCCGTCATGGAAGCGGGCGTCCCGGCGCAGGGTGACGTGCCAGACCCGTGCGCCCGGCTCCGCCTCCCAGGACAGGGCCAGTTCGCCCCGAAGCTCTCCGGTGGGGCCGATCTCGGTCAGCGTCTCGTAGACGGCACCCTGGGCGAGAACGGCGGGAGCCTCCGTCCAGTCGTTGGTCAGGCCGGACGCGAGGCCCAGCCGCAGCAGGCCGCCTTTCGTGCGCGCGTGAAGGGGCACACCGCTCGCCGCGAGGACCCCGGCCAGCACCCCCGCACCGAGGAGCCCGCGACGGCTCACCCGGGAGTCCAGGCGGCGAAGCGGCGCGTCGGGGCGGCGGCGCGGGATCATGTCGCGGCTTGCCGTTGCCGTGGGGCGAACCGATCCCCCAGGGCGTCCATGGCACGGACCAGGGCCGCGGTGATGCCGGGTTCGCTCAGGGCGTGACCGGCCTTGGCGACCATCTCCAGCCGGGCGGCGGGCCAAGCGCGGGAGAGAGCAAAGGCCGAGGCGGGCGGGCAGATCATGTCGTACCGGCCCTGCACGATCACCCCGGGGATATGGGCGATGCGATCCATGTTGGACAGGATCGCCTGCTCGGGCCCGAGGAAGCCGTCATGGGCGAAGTAGTGGTTCTCGATCCGGGCAAAGGCGCGGGCGTAGTCGGCCGGCGCGTCGAAGCCGCCCAGCGGCGTGCCCGTCGCCGCATGGGTGCCGCCCGGCCCCTCGCTGTCGATGGAGGCGAGCGCATTCTCCCATCCGGCCCAGGCGCGGGCGTGGCGGATCTCCTCCCGCAGGTCGCCCGAAAAGAGCCGTCGGTGGTAGGCGGCGATCAGGTCGCCGCGCTCCTCCTCCGGGATGGCGGCCTGGAACCGCTCCCACAGGTCGGGCCAGAAGGCGCCCGCGCCGCCGCCATAGAACCAGTCGAGCTCTCCCCGTGTCATCAGGAAGACGCCGCGCAGCACCAGTGCGCGGACGCGATCGGGATGGGCCTGCGCATAGACCAGCGCCAGCGTCGCCCCCCAGGAGCCACCGAAGACCGCGCCCCAGGCGGGGATGCCCAGCTTTTCGCGGATGCGCTCGATGTCGGCCACGAGGTGCCAGGTCGTGTTGGCCTCCACGCTCGCATGCGGGCGGGACCGGCCGCAGCCGCGCTGGTCGAACAGCACCGTGCGGAAGACACGCGGGTCGAAGTAGCGCCGCATCGCCGGGCTGCATCCGCCGCCGGGCCCGCCATGGAGCACGACCACCGGCAGCCCCTCGGGGTTGCCGCATTCCTCGATGTAAAGACGATGGCCGTCGCCCACATCCAGGGAATGCGTCGCGAAGGGCTCCTGCCCCGGATAAAGGGCGGGATGCGGGGCGAAGCGCGGATGAAGGGGCGCGGAGGACTTGTCCATGACCGGGCTATATCATTCCTGTGGAGCGGGTGGCGAGAGGCGAGGGCCGGGATATGGCGGCCAATCGCAGCTTCGGGAAGATGGCGTCCGGTCGCAGCAAAGCCCATGGGGATGGCAAGGGAAAGGCGGGATCATGAAGAAGCAGGAACTTCGGGGCGAGGTGCCGGGCGGCAGCATCGACGCGGCCGAGGTGGAGAAGTTCGAGCGCATGGCCACCGAATGGTGGGACCCGAAGGGGATATTCAAGCCGCTGCACCAGATGAACCCCGTCCGGCTCGACTACGCTGCCCGCCAGATCGCGGAACGGTTCGGCCGCGATCGCCGGGCGCCGCGACCCTTCGAGGGCTTGCGGCTTCTGGATATCGGCTGCGGGGGCGGGCTGCTGAGCGAACCCATGGCGCGCATGGGCGCGCAGGTCACCGGGGCGGACGCGGCGGCCCGCAACATCCCCGTCGCGCGGGTCCATGCGGAGCGGTCGGGCCTCTCCATCGACTACCGCCACACCACCGCCGAGGCCCTGGCCGCGACGGGCGAGCGCTTCGATGTGGTGCTCAACATGGAGGTGATCGAGCATGTGGCCGATCCGCAGGAGTACCTCCGCTCCATCTACGCGCTCCTGAAGCCCGGAGGGCTGCATGTCTGCTCCACGCTCAACCGCAACGCCAAGAGCTACATGATGGCGATCGTGGGCGCGGAGCAGGTGATGCGCTGGCTGCCCCGGGGCACGCATGACTGGAAGAAATTCATCACACCGGACGAGTTGTTTGGGATGCTGACAAAAGCGGGCCTGAAGCCGGTGGACCGCATGGGCATGGTCTTCAACCCGCTCGCCTGGTCTTGGAGCCTGTCGGAGCGGGACCTGTCCGTGAACTACGTCACCGCGAGCCTGCGGGATTAGGTGCCGCGGCGCTGCGCGGCGACGATCCGTTCCACGGGCGCGAAGCTCGCGCGGCGGTAGATCCGCCCGGCATCTCCCTCGGGCTCGGCCACGATGACGAGGGTGGGAGCCTTGGCGGCGGCCCCTACGTGGCTGAGGAGCGCCGCGCAGCGGCCGCGGCGGCGATGGTCGGGATGGGTGTCCACGTCCTGAAAGCGGGCGAGGGGGCGTCCGTCCACCTCGCCCTCCACGAGGCCCATCTGCGCGGCGAGGTCCCCGCCCCGGAAGACGCCCCACCAGCGCAAGGTCCCGGCCCGGGCCTGCGCGCGACGCCCCTCGATGCGGCGC
>CADCUU010000197.1 GCA_902805995.1 uncultured Rubellimicrobium sp. | reverse complement strand
CTACCGCGCCGCGCCGAACGCTGGCCCGGCCTGCCTCGCCGCCGCCGAAGCCGCCGCCCGGCTCGCCCCCGACCACGTCGCACAGGCCGGCAAGATGGTGGTGGAGGTCAAGCCCGCCTCCGCCCACAAAGGCACCGCCCTGCGCCGCCTCATGACGCTCCCTACCTTTGCCGGACGTCGCCCCGTCATGCTTGGCGACGATACTACCGACGAGGATGCTCTGGTCGCGGCGCTGGCCCTCGGCGGCGTAGCGGTTAAGGTCGGACCCGGTCCCAGCGCCGCGCGGCTCCGAAGTCCGGACCCCGCCGCCGTCCGCGCCTGGATCGCGCGGCTGGCGGAGGCTGGGGCGCCGACCTGACAAACTGCCCCAAGGTCAGCTTTCTCGGTCACGTTGCATCGCCGTGCGCAACGGCCGCCCTCGACTGCGCGCTGCCGCAAAGCCGCCCCTTTCAGCGCCTCGCTCAATTATCGGGCGCCCCGCCGACGGCCCGGCGCGCAAACCCGCCGGTCGGCTTCGCGGCCCATTGTGCCTGCCGGACCGGCTTCTAAGATCGACCCATGGGGATGCTTTCCAGCTTCGACGAAATGTGGGGACGCGGCATGGCGCAGGCCCAAGGCGACGCCGCCCAGCCCGGCCAGATGTCCCAGGCCCAGACCATGTTCGAGGGGCTCCGCCCGCCCTACCGCGCCTTCGACGACTGGCTGAGGGGCGAGAACCCGTCCCGCCTGCGCCGCAAGCAGCAGGAGGCCGAGGAGGTTTTCCGCCTCACCGGGATCACCTTCAACGTCTATGGCCGGGCCGAGGCCGCCGAGCGGCTGATCCCCTTCGACATCATCCCGCGCATCATCTCGGGCCGCGAATGGTCGCGCCTCAGCCGCGGGATCGAGCAGCGCGTCCGCGCCATCAACGCCTTCCTCCACGACATCTACCACCGGCAGGAGATCGTCCGCGCAGGCCGCCTGCCCCAGGAGATGATCGCCCGCAACGCGGCCTTCCTGCCCCAGATGATCGGCGTCGATCCTCCCGGCGGCGTCTACACCCACATCGTCGGCATCGACCTCGTCCGGACCGGGGAAGACGAGTTCTTCGTCCTCGAGGACAACGCCCGCACCCCCTCGGGCGTGAGCTACATGCTCGAGAACCGGGAAACGATGCTCCAGATGTTCCCGGAGCTGTTCGCCCGGAACCGCGTCCGCCCCGTCTCGAACTACCCGATGGCGCTCCGCCGCAGCCTCGCCGCCTGCGCGCCGCGCGGCGCGGGCTCCGACCCCGTCGTCGCCGTCCTCACCCCCGGCCTCTACAACTCGGCCTACTACGAGCACAGCTTCCTCGCCGACAAGATGGGCGTGGAGCTGGTCGAGGGCCACGACCTCCGCGTCGTGGAGGGCCGCGTCGCAATGCGGACGACGCTGGGCTACAAGCCCATCGACGTGCTCTACCGCCGCGTGGACGACGACTTCCTCGACCCGCTGAACTTCAACCCCGACAGCGGTCTGGGCGTCCCCGGCATCTTCGACGTCTACCGCGCGGGCGGCATCACGCTGGCCAATGCCCCGGGCACCGGCATCTCCGACGACAAGGCCATCTACTCCTACATGCCCGACATCGTCCGCTTCTACACGGGCGAGGCGCCGATCCTCCAGAACGTCCCCACCTGGCGCTGCAACGAGCCCGAGGCGCTACGTTACGTCCTCGACAACCTCGCCGACCTCGTCGTCAAGGAGGTCCACGGCTCGGGCGGCTACGGGATGCTGGTCGGCCCCACGGCTTCGCGCCGGGAGCTTTCGACGTTCCGCGACAAGCTCCTCTCCAGGCCCGGCAACTACATCGCCCAACCGACGCTTGCGCTTTCCACGGTGCCCATCTTCACCAGGTCAGGGCTCGCCCCCCGCCACGTGGACCTGCGCCCCTACGTCCTCGTCTCCCCCCAGGGGGTCACGATCACCCCCGGCGGCCTCACCCGCGTCGCCCTCAAGAAGGGAAGCCTCGTCGTGAACTCGTCCCAGGGGGGCGGGACCAAGGACACCTGGGTGCTCGAGGAATGATGCCCCGATGATGCTCGGCAAGACCGCAGGCGGCCTTTACTGGATGTTCCGCTACCTGGAGCGCAGCGAGAACACCGCCCGCCTCATGGCCGCGGGCCAGCGCATCGCCCTCACCCGTAGCCACGCGGACGACGAATGGGCGTCGGTGATGGAAACCACCGCGACCCTCAACCCCTACCGCGCCCGGCACGGAGAGGTGACGCGCGACAAGGCCATCCACTGGATGCTCTGCGACCGCGACAACGCCGCCTCGGTCATCAGCGTCATCGAATCCGCCCGCAGCAACGCCCGCCTCGTCCGCACGGCGCTCACGCGCGAGGTCTGGGAAAGCGTGAACGAATGCTGGATGCTTCTGCGCGACGCGCTCTCCCAACCCATAGGGGAACGTGAGCTCCCGCAGGTCCTCAACGTCATCCGCAACCGCTCCGCGCATGTGCGCGGCGCCTTCTCGGGGACGATGCTAAGGAACGACATCTACAACTTCGCGCGCCTCGGCACCTTCATCGAACGCGCCGACAACACCGCCCGTCTCCTTGACGTAAAGTACTACGTCCTCCTCCCTTCCAGCCAGGCCACCGGCTCCTCCCTCGACAACCTCCAGTGGGAGTCGATCCTCCGCTCCGTCTCGGCCGAAGGGGCCTACCGCCTGACCTACGGCCAGGACGTGCGCGCCCGCAACATCGCGCAGTTCCTGATCCTCGACCCGCGGATGCCCCGCAGCCTCGCCTTCTCGGTGGGCAAGATCCTCGACAACCTGAACTTTCTCGCCGCCGACTACGGCACCCGCCCGCCGTCCCTCGCGCTTGCGCAGGCGCTCCAGGCCCATTTCCTCGACGCCTCCATCGAAGGCATCATCGAGGCTGGCCTCCACGGCTTCATCCAGGACTTCCTGCGCGGCGTAGCCGAACTCGGCTCCCAGACCGAAGTGGACTACCGCTTCCATGCCTGACACCCCCGATGCCGCAACTCGCCGTCTTCAGGTCCGCCACGAGACCGTCTACGACTACGACGCTCCTGTCCCCTGGGGCCTCCTCCAGCTCCGCCTGACGCCCAAGGCCCACCACGCCCAGCGCATCCTCCGCTGGGACCTCCACCTCGACGGCGCCCGGCCGGAATGCGTGTTCGAGGACCAGCATCGCAACACCACCCACCTCATCAGCATGGAGCCGGGGGCCACCCGCCTGTCCGTGACCGTCGAGGGCGAGGTGGAGGTGACCGACACCGCGGGCGTCCTGGGTCCGCATGGCGGCTTCCATCCGCTCTGGCTCTTTGCCCGCCCGACGCCCCGCACCGAGGCGGGCCCCGGCTGCACCCGGCTCCTCGCCGCCGTGGCGCAGGAATCCACGGCGCTCGCCCGCCTCCACGCCCTGTCCGCCGCCGTGGCCCAGGCCATCCAGTGGGAGCACGGCACCACCACCGTCACTTGGACCGCCGAGGAAGCGCTCGCCGCCGGGCGCGGCGTCTGCCAGGACCAGGCCCATGTCTTCATCGCCTGCGCCCGCGCCCAGGGCATCCCCGCCCGCTACGTCTCGGGCTACCTCCTGATGGAGCAGGCCAAGCAGGACGCCTCCCACGCCTGGGCCGAGGCCTGGATCCCGGACCTCGGCTGGGTGGGCTTCGACGTCGCGAACGGCATCTCGCCCGATGACAGATATGTGCGCGTTGCCACGGGTCTCGACTATTCCGAGGCCGCTCCTGTATCAGGCGCGAGGACCGGGACGGGCGGCGAACGCCTGACCGTAGCCGTGGAGGTGCGGGGCCAATAGCCCCGAAGGGGAGGACGCGATGACCTATTGTGTAGGGCTCAAGCTCGACCGCGGACTCGTGTTCATGTCCGACACCCGCACGAATGCGGGCCTCGACAACATCTCCACCTACCGCAAGATGTTCACCTGGACCGACGAGGGCGAGACCGTGATCACGCTCATGTGCGCCGGCAACCTCGCCACGACCCAGTCCGTCATCTCGATGATCGACGAACGCAACCGCGCGCCCAGCGAACGCCATCCGGCCATCCTCCAGCTTCCCTCGATGTTCCAGGTCGCCAAGTACGTCGGCACCACGCTGCGCGAGGTCATCTCCCAGCACGCCGAGGAAGGGCAGCGCGCCGAGTCCTACTTCAACGCCACGATCATCGTCGGCGGACAGGTGAAGGGGGCCGAGCCGCGCCTGTTCCTCATCTACCCGGAAGGCAACTTCATCGAGGCGGGGGAGGATACGCCATTCCTCCAGATCGGGGAATTCAAGTACGGCCGCCCCATCCTCGTGCGCGCCTTCGACCCGGGCATGAGCTTCGAGGCGTCGGTCAAGCTCCTCCTCGTCAGCTTCGATTCCACCATCAAGGCCAACCTGTCCGTGGGCCTGCCGCTCGACCTCCATATCTACGAACGCGACAGCCTCCGAAAGGGCCTGAGCCGCCGGATCAAGGGCAACGACGCCTACTTCCAGACCATCAGCCACGGCTGGGGCGATGCGCTCAAGCAGGCCTTCGACAGCCTCCCCGACCTCGTCTTCTGATGGGCCGCTACGCCGTCGGTGACATTCACGGCCAGTTCGATGAGCTTCGCCGCGTCCACGCCCTGATCGCCGCCGACCGCCGCCGCACGGGCGAGGACGCGCCCGTGGTCCATCTGGGCGACCTCGTGGACCGCGGCCCCGCCAGCCGGGAGGTGATCGACTACCTCCGCCGCGGCCCCACGGACGGCACGCGCTGGATCACGATCCGCGGCAACCACGACTTCATGTTCCGCATCTTCCTCGACAGCCCGGACATGGCCGATCCGGGCCTCAACCCCGCCTATACCTGGCTCCACGACCGCCTGGGCGGGCGCGACACGCTGGCGAGCTACTGGGTGGACACGTCCGAGGATCGCCCCATCCCCGACATCTGGGCCGAGGCTCA
>CADCUU010000196.1 GCA_902805995.1 uncultured Rubellimicrobium sp. | reverse complement strand
ATCTACATCGCGCTGGGCTTCCTCTGGATGCTGCCCTTCCGCTCCGTCTTCCGTGGCGTGGGACGTGAGGACCCGAACAAGGCCCCCTCGCGCGACTGATCCTCAGCCCGCGAGCTTCCCTGGATTGAAGCGGCTTTCCTCGCTCACCCGAAAGCGCCCGCTGCCGACGCGCGCCAGCCGCCCGTCATTCAGAAGCGTCCCAAAGGCGCCCAGGCCCTCCTCACGGCTCGGCTCTCCCGGCAGCGCCTCGGAGGCCAACTGGAGCAGCTCCGGCCGCGACACGTCCGTCCTGGACCATACAAAGGACCTCCAGGCCGCCGCCGCCTCGATCAGGTCGGGCAGGGTGGTGGCTCCCATCCGCGCCGCGAAGCTCGCGAAATCCGCCTCAGGCTCGCCCCCCACAGGTCGCGATACCGGCGAAGGGACAGTCTGGGCCACAATGTGCGCGGAGGGCAGGACCAGCGGCTGGTCAATGGGCTGCTCCACGGACCGCACCGGCACCGGCCGGGCGCTGATCTCCTCCGCGACCGGCAGGGCGACAGCCTCCTCCGCCCCAAGGTCCACCCGCTGCGAAGCGACAAGCCGCAGCGGCGAAGCCGGGGACCGTGCGGGCGCGTGCTCCACGCCATGCACCTCGTCCTCCACCTGACGCACGTCTTGGCGAAAGCGGTCCCGCCGCGCCTCCAGCTCCGCCTCGGGCCGCTCGCCGCTCGCCCGCGCCGCCTCGGTCGCCGCCACCGCCGCCTTGAGGCTCGCCATCGTGGAACGCCGCCGCATCGCCTCCGGATCGGACAGCCTCATAGCCGACTCGGTCAGAATGCGCGCCAAGGCGTCATCCTCATCCGGCGGCGCGGACAGAGTCTTCTGCTTCTCCTGAACACGAGCCCCAGCGGGGCGCAGGTCGGTCGGGTCCGCCTCCAACTCGCGGTCCGCCCCGTCGTCGGGCACAGCTGCCATCGCTCCGCCATCGTCCAACGGCGTGCCGCCTGCATCCTCGCCAGCCGACACCGCAACCGGCCCCAGGACAGCCGCCGGACCGAACCCCGTCTCCCCAGCCGGCAGGGCGGCCTCATCCGCCAATCCAGCCTCCGCCCGCACCCGCTGCGCCAGACGGTCAAGATCCTCCGCCCGGGGCATCCCGCCACTCGCGGCGAACTGCGGATCGCGGGCCGCCAATTCCCGGAAATGCTCGGTCACCGCAATCATCGCCGCCACAGGATCCGCAAATCCCTCGAGCGTGCAAGAAAAGCTGCCGTAGCTCACATGGAGGCTTTTGCTGGTTTCAGCCATGGCATTGCTCGCTTTCCTGCGGCCACTTGGCATAGACGTGCCCCGCGACTCTGAACTTCGAATTAACTTGCAGATAGGCTGCGGCGACAGTTTGGCCCGAATCTCCGAGCGGGCGTTCCATTCGGGTAACAATGTATGATAAACGGCGTTATTGTCCAAGCCCCGGGACCGGTCACGCTGCTTGGCGGGGCCGCACTTTCGGGTGACGATCTTACGCTCGCGCTGGCCCTCGCGCCCCACCTCGTGGCGGCTGATGGCGGGGCCGATCTCGCTCTCGCGCAGGGAATCACCCCCCTCGCGGTCATCGGCGACATGGACAGCCTCTCGCCCGAGGCCGCCAGCACCTTCGCGGACCGCCTCCACCCCGTGGAGGAGCAGGAAAGCACCGACTTCGACAAGGCCCTGACCCGGATCGACGCTCCCGTGGTCATCGCCCTGGGCTTCGCGGGCGGCCGCCTCGACCACGAACTCGCGGCCCTCCACAGCCTCGTCCTGCGCGCCGACCGTCCCTGCCTCCTCCTGGGGCCGAGCACGCTGGCATTCCACTCACCCCCGCGCCTCGACCTGCCCCTCGCGCGGGGCACCCTGGTATCCCTGTTCCCCTTCGCGGCCGTCCGGGTCCGGTCCACGGGCCTGCGCTGGCCGACCGATCACCTGCTCTTCGCGCCCGACCGGCGGATCGGCACCTCCAACGAAGCTGCGGGCGACGTCACCCTGGCCCCCTCCGCCCCCGGCATGCTCGTCATCCTGCCGCGGAGCTGCCTCGAACCGGCGACGCGGGCGCTGGCAGCCGCTCCGCGCTGGCCGTCACCCGCTCCCGGTGGATGACATACAGCCCCGACCCCACGATCACCGCGATCCCCGCCCAGGTCAGCGCATTCGGCCAGTCCCCGAACACGGCGAATCCCAGGATCACCGACACCACGATCTCCAGGTAGTTCAGCGGCGCGAGCGTCGCCGACGGCGCGAACCGCAGCGCCACCGTCATCATCATGTGTGACAGCGCCGAGGCGAGCCCCACGCCCGCGAGCCACGCCCAGGCCCAGCCCTCCGGCATGAGCGGGTCCAGCGTCGGATGCCCCGTCCCCTCCGCGACCAGCAGCACCGGCAGACAGATCGCGAATGCGAGCACCGAGGTCTGGAACTGCATGGGGATCGGATGCATCCGCACCGACAGCCCCCGCGTGATGAGCATGTAGAGCGCAAAGCTCGCCGCCGTCCCCAGCGGCCATAGCGCGACAAGGCCGAATGCCGCGAGCGACGGCTGGATCACCAACAGGCAGCCGCAGAACCCCACCGCGCAGGCCACGATCCGCCGCGGCCCCACCGCATCCCCGAAAAAGAACCGCCCCAGCAGCAGCAGCACGAAGGGCATGACGAAGACGATGGCCAAGGCATCCGCCAGCGGCATCACGTCGATGGCCGACACAAAGGCATAGGTGGACAGGACCAGCATCAGTGCCCGCGCCGCCACCCAGCCCACAAGGCCCAGCGGCATGCTAACCCCATGACCCGCGACCAGCGCCACGGGCAGCATCGCGAAGCCCTGCACAAGGAACCGCGCCGCCGTGATCTGCCCCACCGGCAGCGTCGCCGCCGCGAGCTTCGAGGCCACGTCGATCATCGGCGCGGTCGCGACGAAACCCAGCATCAGGGCCACGCCAAGAAGGATGCGGTCGCCCATCGGGACCTCCGGTCGGGGTTCGGCCCCGTGCCTATCAGCCCGGCCAGCGCGGGGCCAGCGGTGCAAGGAACAGAGGACCGGCCGGGCAGGGGTCTCCACACCCCCATGCGGCAACGCCTCCCATGGCGACCCCCCAGCACCCCTGCTAATCCCCCAGCAACCACCACGCATGAGAGATCCGATGATCCGCGCCGCCCTTGCCGCCCTTCTCCTGTCCGCCGCGCCCGCCTTCGCGCAGGACATCGGCATCCACGACCCCTACGCCATCACCCCCGTGCCGGGCGCGCCCACGGGCGGGGCCTACATGCTGATCCACAACCACGCCTCCACGCCCGACCGCCTGGTCAAGGCCCGCTCCCCCGTGGCCGAACACGTGATGCTCCATACCCATGTGGAGGAGGACGGCGTCATGCGCATGCGCCCGGCCGAGGACGGGCTGGAGCTTCCCGCGGGCGGCGTGCTCCTCCTGGGGCGCGGGCGCGGCCACGTGATGTTCATGGGCATCACCGACCCGTTCGAGGACGGCGACATCATCCCCCTGACCCTGGTCTTCGAGCACGCCGGAGAGATCGAGGTCGAGGTCCCCGTGGACCTGTCGCGCCTGACCGAGGACCCAGCCACCGAGATCCCCGAGCCTCACACCCACGGCGCGGAGACCCCGGAGTCCCACGACCACGAGGCCCACGGCGCCGAGGAGATGCCAGCCTCCCGCGGCCACGAAGGCCACGGCGGCTAAGTCAGCGGCAGACAGCATCTCCCCGGGTCGCGATGGCCCGGGGGCATTCCCGGAACCTGTCGTCGCCCGCTGAATTCAAACGGCCCTTATGCAGACCTGCCCACGGCCACGAAGGCCATGGCGGCCAAGTCAGCGACAGATCGCCTCGGCCCGGGTCGCAAAGGCCCGGTACCGTTCCCAGAACGCGTCATCGCCCGCCGAATCCGACAGGCGCACGTCCTGCGCCCGGTCCGGGTCGCCAAAGAACCGCGCCGCGCGCCTCTGGTCCGATCCCGACAGCGACTGGTTCGCGACCCCCTGGATGCAGGAGCAGAGCTGCGCGCTCGCCGAATCGCGCCCGCTGGTCATGCAGGCCCGCCCGATCTCCCCCGACACGCCACCGCCGCAGCCCCCCAGGATCCAGAGCGCCCCCAGGGCCGCGCCGAGGCCCATCCGGCGTATCCGCAAAATGCGCACCTCGGCCGCAGCAGCTTCCGCCGCCAGCCGCTCCTTAGCCGCCTTCTTGGATTCCCTTGCAGGCCTGGCCTGCGCGCGCTCGCGGGGCCGCTTTGCCCCGTCCTCAGCCCGAATCTCCGCCACGTGGTGGTCCTGCCTGTCCTGCTCGGCGGACATATTGAAGGGCAGGGCGGGCAGACGCAATCCGTCCCCCCGCCCACCCGGACCACGCCCCTCAGTCTGCGGCCTTCCTGCCCCGGCGCCAGACATCCCAGTTCCAGACATCCCGCCGCCAAAAACTCCGCCGCCGGGCCTCAGGACGCAGCCTCACAGCCGCGTCCCGCCACCCTGACGACGTAAGCTCAGCCCTCGTCGCGCCCATGCACCTGCGCCGGCGGAGAGGTCGCCTCCACGGCGGTAAACGTCTCGGTGATGCGGTAGCTGTGCTCCGCCCCCTGCGGCACGACCCAGGAGTCGCCCGGCTCCAGCCGCACCGTCTGCCCCTCGGTAACGAGCTCCGCCCGGCCCGAGATCACGAACCCCACGGTCTCGTAGTCGCGCCGCCGGGGCGTGCCCTCCGTGGGCTGCTCCTCCCGCCACATCCTCATGCTGAGCTTCTTGCCCGAGGCGAGGTACACCTCCCCCTCCGGCCCACGGGGGGACTGCTCGCTGCTCACCTTCGTCACGGTAGTATCGGCCATGGGATCACTCCTGCTAAGACGCCGCCCAACGGCTCGCTCGCGCCTCTGTTCCTCCCGGCAGGACCCGTTCCAGCACCCCCCAGGCGCGGAACCGCCCGAAGGCCGCTTCAC
>CADCUU010000195.1 GCA_902805995.1 uncultured Rubellimicrobium sp. | reverse complement strand
TCCTGATCCAATCCCGCTCATCCGGGCCAACGTCGACGCCGAAGGGGCAGGGGCTCTTCTATTCCCCGAGAAGAAGCTGCCGCAGGGCCCCGTCAGGGTCTGCCGGAGCCACCTCCGTCGAGGCACTCTCGCTCACGGTTCCCCATTCCGGGCAGGTCGCTTGCCAAGGTTCGTCCTGGCCGATGTACCTCTCCCATTCCGCCTGGGTCAGGTTGCGCCCGGCGCGATCGGCGCACAGCTCCGCGAATACCTCGTCCGCGACCGTGGGGACGACTCTCACATCGCCGTCCCCACTGCCGACAGCCACGCGGGTGCCATCGGGGCTGAACGCGACGGTATAGACCGGACCGTCATGATCGATGATGCCGATCTCCCCGCCCGTATCGGCCTTCAGGATTCGCGCGGCGCCGTCGTCGCCGCCGATGACCAATCTCGTACCGTCGGAGCTGAAGGCCATTGCAAAGACCTCTCCGCCCTGTTCGAACCTCGACGTCTCCTCACCCGTCACGCCGTCCAGCACTCGAACGGCCTGCCCTGCGCCGCTGGCCAAACGCGCTCCATCGGGACTGAAGGCGAGAGCGTTGACCGCACCGTCCTGCTCGACGCGGGCCAGTTCCGCCCCGGTGCTGCCCTCCAGAAGTCGGATCTGGCCGCCGCCGGTGCCCGTCGCCAGACGCGCGCCATCAGGGCTGAAGGCGAGGGCCTGGACCGCGCCGTCATGCGCCACGGCGGCAGTCTCCGCGCCCGTGGCGCTGTCGAGCAGGCGCGCAACTCCATCCCTGCCGCCAGCAGCCAGTCGCTGACCGTCCGGGCTGAACGCCAAGGCGCGAACCGCGTCCCCAAGCTCGACGCGCGAAACCTCCTCGCCCGTGGCGCCGTCGAGGATACGCACGACACCGCCCCTGTCGCCAGTCGCCACGCGTGTCCCATCAGGGCTGAACGCGACAGTGAGGATCGTCTCCTGCGTTGCGATCGCGACAATCTCTGCGCCCGTAGCCGCATCAATGATCCGGGAGGTGTTGCCTTCGCTGCTGACGATCAGACGCGTCCCGTCGGGGCTCCAGGCCAAGGCATAGACCGGGCGGCCCTGCTCGAAATGGGCAGCAGGTGCGCCTATGTCGGTCTCAAAGAGGCGAACCGCGCCATCGTCGCTGCCGGTCGCGAGCCGCGTCCCGTCCGGGCTGAACGCGAGGTTCCAGACGGCATCACCCTGCCTGAACCGCGCGATCTCCGTGCCGGTCACGCCATCGAGAAGGCGGGCCGTCCCGTCTTCGCTTCCTGTCGCAAGCCGGGTGGCGTCCGCGCTGAAGGCCAAGTCCCAGACCGCTCCGCCATGCGAGAGCCGGGCGATCTCCTCACCCGTGCTGGCATCGGACAGCCGCGCGCCACCATCATGGCTCCCGCTGGCCAGCCGCGTGCCGTCCGGGCTGAACTCCAGCGCCCAGACCTCTCCTCCATGGTCGATCCGGGCGATGTCCTCACCCGTGCGGGCATCGGACAGGCGCACCGTGGCGCTGTCTCCCGCGGCCAGGCGCATGCCGTCCGGGCTGAACCTCAGCACCCGAACCGTGCCGTCGTGCTCGCTGCGGGCGACCTCCGCGCCCGTGTTGCCATCGAGCAGGCGCTCCACCCCGTCCTGGTTGCCCGTCGCGAGGCGGGACCCATCAGGGCTGAAAGCCAAGCTGTAAACCGCGCCTTCGTGCGGGGCGAGGGCGAGTTCCTCACCCGTGCCGCTGTCGAGCAGTCGGACCGTCCCGTCATCGCTGCCAGTGGCCAGCCGCGTGCCCTCCGGACTGAACGCCAGGGCGACCACCGCCCCATCATGCTCGACATTGGCAACCGCCTCGCCTGTCGTGCCGTCGAGGAGCCGCGCCGCGCCGTCCCGGCTCCCAATGGCCAGCCGTGTTCCATCGGGACTGAACGCCACCGCGCCGACCGCGTCTCCGAACTCGAAGCGCGCGATCTCCTCTCCCGTCGCGGCATCGACAAGCCGGGCCGTGCCGTCCTCGCTGCCACTCGCCAGCCGAGCGCCATCGGGGCTCAGCACCAGCGCGCTGATCGCTCCAACGTGCTCGACCACGGCAAGCTCCTGGCCTGTGCTCGCATCCGAGAGGCGCGCGATCCCGTCCTCGCTGCCGCTCACGACGCGCGTTCCATCGACGCTGAAGGCGAGGGCG
This sequence comes from uncultured Rubellimicrobium sp., assembly GCA_902805995.1. Taxonomy (GTDB): domain Bacteria; phylum Pseudomonadota; class Alphaproteobacteria; order Rhodobacterales; family Rhodobacteraceae; genus Rubellimicrobium. The sequence continues at coordinate 2,829 of CADCUU010000195.1, read as the reverse complement.
GAAATCGGCCCCACATGATCGACCCGCAGGGCAGGTAGTTCACGCAGTGCCGTTGCGGCCGCCTGATAAGCCTCGGGAGTCGGAAACCGCCGCCATCCCTCGATAGCGAGAGCCGCCGCCTGCTCGACAGCATGGGACCCGCCTGAACCCAGCAAAAGGCTGTTGGCCTCGGCGGCCAGTTGCCGGCCTCTGGCCCGGACCGTTCCCTCCGGTGCAGTTGCCGCCTCTGCGCCATCGGCCTGCACACCCTCGCTCCCGTCCGAAGCGACACCTCCGGCATCTTGTGCCGCGGCAAAGGCGGTCGCCCACAAGACGATCGCCGTTCCCCCAGCCGCGAGCATGAGAACCCGGTGGGCAGAGGTCCCGAGCGCCTGAGCATGTGTGCAAAGCGACATCATCATCATTCCAATCTACGTTTCGACAAGCGGACCACGTTCAGGCCGAGGAACAGAACCGCAGCGCAACCGAAACTCCGGTTCACCCATGCTGACGACCCCCGAAGCGACCGGAGCCCCGATCTCATCACGGCGCAGGGTGAAGCCTCCTGGCCGGCGGCTGCGCTACTCCACGCCGTTAACCTCACTCGGCCGATCAGGGCAGTCCGGTCCCGCCCCGACCGAACTGGACGCTCGCCGACGTGAAACCTGAACGAACAGCCTATAAAGATGCGTCTAAGGCAGATCGTGGCAAGTGCCCCCGACGCGCGATCCGTTGGCGTACGCTGATCCCTTCAGGCTGACAGGCCCGCTAGGGCGTCCAGATTGCCGCGCCGGCACCTAGGATCGCTAGTCGATGATGAACCTCTTCAGATCGAGACGGAGGGGCGTGCCAGGAGAGCCTTCCTCCGCCGCTACAACGAACTCGACGCAGGCAAGTTCGAAGACGCCCGGCAGATCAGCCATGACCCTCAGACGGCCCGGACCAAGGACGTCCCCCTCTGCCCGGGCGATCTCTCCCCCCGTGACCTGATCGAAGACCCTCAGGCTCACCCCGGGCGCCAGTTGCTCCCCAAAGCTCAGATCTGCGACGATCCGTTGGTGTCCAGCGAGCGCAACATCGACGATTGTCAGCCGGCCAGATGAGATCAGCCCCAGGCTCACTTGGCTGGCATCGTCTGCAGGGCGCAGTTCGATAGCCTCGGAGAACACCCGGGCGGTCCCAACGGACCGGTTCCTCGCCACCGCTTCAACCAACTCGCCCGCGGCAACAGGTTCATCAGGCAGATCGGCCTGGGATCGAGGCTGCGCCTTCGACGTCCCATTCCCGTCCGCGCCTCTCCGCCGCCCCATCGCGGCAAGAAGTCTCTGCCGCAGGTCCTGACGTTCAATCATCGGCTCCAGACCTTGGCCCAAAAGAGATGAGCCTCCGAGGATTGAACCCTGAGCCACAAGGACCGCCATCAGATCAACGCGCTTCCGCACCTCGGCCGCAGTCTGCGCGAGTTCCAGAAGCAACCGGGCCTCACTCAGGTCCTCATCCCAATCCGACCAAAGGCCAATCGCCTGATCCGGACGCCCCATGGCCGCGGCAAGCCTGCTCAGGCCAGCCCGGGACGTCCCAGTCTGGTCCACAAGGTTCAGCGGGTGATCGGGAGGAAGGCCCAGCCCGGCGATCTCCTCTGGTTCGACAGGCCCGGCCTGCCGCGCGGCATTGATCCCAAGCCATGCGGCCCCGCCTGAATGCACCAGCGGAGCGATGCCGAGACTCCGGGCGGTCGCCACGGCATCTCCGTACCAGTGGCGTCGTCGAGTGAATCCGCCAGCATTTCGTGTCCTGATGGCTCCCACCGTCGGAACAAGCACGACCTCCTTCTCCGAAAGCATGAGCCTGTGCATCAGCGCCTGCCCAAGATCGAAGGCGGAGACCAGGTCGTCAGCCTCCTCCCGGGTGATCAGGTCCCGCGTAAGAAGGCCGCGAATTTCCTCCACTCTCGCCCCCCAGACGCTCGACCCGATCGGCAGCCCCAGGCCACCGGCCGCTGGAAGGTCACCGCAGGGCAGTTCCGTTATCCTGAGATGGCCGTCGGCCTCCGGCCGCTCCGCCGACACGCAGGACACGGCAGCCACCCCGCGCTGAGTCATCACTGACCTCGCCGCAACGACGAAGTGCGGAAGAACCTCATGGCTCGCGTCAGTGAAGAACGCCAGGTCAGCCGAGCCAATTGCCTCGATGGCCTCCTCGACGGAGTCCGTTCCCAGAACTCTCACCACCGCAGCCGACCTCAACGAGGACGAGACAAGCTCCTCGAGCAGTGCCCGCGCCTCTCCCCTGCGCGACGTCAGGACCATGCACTCCATCGAGCCGCCATAGCGCTTTGCATGACGCACGACTTGGTCCGCGAGCGCCCCAACGGCACCACCTTGAAAATCGAGCGTCACCAGAAGCATGCGCCCTGAGCCGAATGGGGCGGGGACCTCGCGATCCGGCGTTCCCGGAGCACCAGCTTCGCCCGTCGTACCCAGCCAATTGCCCAAAGCGGACCAAGCCCTCAGATTGTCCTCGGCATCGAAGCGGGGCCGGGCCAGAGTGGCCCCCCTGTCGAGAATAGTGGAGAGGCGCTCCGAGAGTGCTCGGACACTCGGCCCGACCATGACATCGTCCCAGCAGTCGGGACTTATCAGCTCGTCGGCGCCGGTTCCGGATGTCGCAACGAATGGAATCCGTTGATCCAGGCATTCATAGATGACGCAGGGACTATTGTCCGCAAGCGACGGCATTACCGCCAGACGACCGGGCTGCTTCAGGTAATCGATGGCGTCGGATTGATTGAGTTGCAGCAGCAGTCGAACGCGAAACGGCCAATGCGACGCCTTCGCCAGAATGAGCGCG
>CADCUU010000194.1 GCA_902805995.1 uncultured Rubellimicrobium sp. | reverse complement strand
CGCGGCCCTGCACCGGGATCGCGCCGAACAGACCCCGGGCGTGCCTCCTGCGACCACCCGCCCGGCCGAGGAGCCCCGCTGAGCAGAGTGGTGAAGCCAAGGGTGGCGGAGAATTTTCTAGGAAATTCTGAGTCCCGGGTCCGTTGATCCGGGTTTGACGAAGCGCGCGGGCGCGATAGAACAAAAGAAGAACACAGCCCCGCGAGTCGCCCGTGAGCTCCATGCCCGATCCTTGTCGTCCTCCCGTCCCGGCCGAGCCTCGGGCGACGCTGGTCGAGCTTTTTTCTGGGACGGCGACGGATGGGGCGGCGACGGGCTTTCTGGCGGCGCAGCTCGGGTCCGGGGCGCGCGGGCCGGTCCTCTGGGTGCAGGACCGGCTGTCGCGGCGCGAAGGGGGGCGGCCCTATGCGACAGGGCTGGCCGCGCTGCTCGGGCGGCCGGTGGAGCTTCTGTATCTGGAGGTCGGGCGCGCGACGGACGCGCTCTGGGCCATGGAGGAGGCTTTGGGCTGCCCCGCCCTTTCGGCCGTGGTGGGCGAGGTCTGGGGCGATCCGGCGGCGCTCGACTTCACAGCCACCAAGCGTCTTGCGCTGCGGGCCGAACGTGGCGGCGTGCCTGCCTGGCTGTTGCGCCGCGTGGCTAAACCCGACCTCAGCGCCGCGCGGGAAAGGTGGCGCGTGGCGGCCCTGCCCTCCCCGCCTGACCCTGACGACGCGCACGCGCCGGGCCAGCCGCTTTGGCAGGCGGAGCTTTTCCGGGCGCGGGACCAGATGCCGGGGGCCTGGGTGGCGCAGGCCAGCCGGACGGGGCTGGTCCTTCAGCATGGCACCCCAAAGGCCGAACCGCCGCTGCGTCGGGCGGGCTGAGGGACTGGAGGTGAGTGGCACGCTCCTCCGCTTTCCCCTGCGGCTCGGTGGGCCGGGCCCGGACGACTCAACCGCTTTTCCGAACGAAGCCTCCCGCTTGGAAGTTCAGGGGATGCCGGACCCTAGGGCCGAGGAGCCCCTGGGACGGCGCTTTCTTTCGGTCCACCTCCCCCGCTTCGCCGTGGAGCGGCGGCTTCGGCTCCTGACGCGTCGGGGCGCCGCACCGCCGCCGGACCTGCCCTTCGCGCTTCTCCTCGATGGCCCGCACGGCCCTGTCGTCCACGCCGCCGCCCCTGCTGCCGAGGCTGCGGGCGTGCATCGCGGCGCGCGGCTGGTCGATGCGCGTGCGGTCTGCCCCGACCTGCTGGCGCAGGAGGCCGATCCCCGGGGCGACGAGGGGGCGCTCCTCGACCTCGCGCTCTGGTGCCGCCGCTGGTGCCCCTGGACCACAACGGACGGGCCGGGCGGCATCATGATGGACGTGAGCGGCTCCGCCCACCTCACCGGGGGGGAGGCCGCGCTCCTGCGGGAGGTGGAGGCGCGTCTTGCCGGGCTGGGCCTGTCCGCCGCAACCGCCATCGCCCCGACCCAACGGGGGGCTTGGGCGCTGGCGCGCTTTGGGGCGGGGCGGGAGGTCTGCGGGATGCACGATCTGGCCGCCCGCACCGCCCCCCTCCCGGTTCGGGCGCTGCGGATCGATGCCGACACGGGTCTCCTTCTCCGACGCCTGGGCCTCTCCACGGTGGGGGCACTGTCCGCCGTTCCCCGGCTCTCCCTCGCCCGCCGCTTCGCACGGGGGGAGCCTGCGCGGAACCCGCTTCTCCGCCTCGACCAGATGCTGGGCCGCCTGCCCGAGCCGCTTCCCTGCCCCGATGAGCAGCCCCGGTTCCTCGCCCGCGCCGCCTTGTCAGAGCCGATGCTGGACCCCACGCCGCTCCTCCCTGCGCTAGTGGGGGAGCTTTGCGCCATGCTGGCGGCCCGGAACTTCGGCGCGCGGCGCGTCCGGCTCGGGGTGTTCGGCAGCGATGGGACGGTGTCGTTCGTGGACGCCGCCACCGCCCGCGCTACGCGCGACCCCCGGCACCTCGCACGCCTGTTCGACGGGCGGCTGGAGCGAATCGACCCGGGCTTCGGCTTCGACCTCGTGACGCTGGGGGCGATGGTGGCCGAGCCGTTGGAGGCGCGCCAGCCCGGCCTTGATGGGGCCCGCGACGATGCCGAGGATCTGGCGCGGCTGCTGGACCGGGTGGGCAGCCGCTTCGGGCCCCGGGCGCTCCTCCGCCCCGCCTTTCGCGAAAGCCACGTTCCCGAACGGGTCGAGGCCTGGGTATCCGCCCTGGGCCCCACCCCGCCGCTGCCCCCCGTACCGCGGGCGCCGCGCCCCCTCCGCCTGTTCGACCCGGCCGAAGAGGTGCGCGTCCTTTACGCCGTCCCGGAGGGGCCGCCCGCCCAGTTCGTCTGGCGCCGCGTCACCCATCGCGTCACCCGTTTTGCGGGGCCGGAACGGATCGCCCCCGAATGGTGGAAGGACCCCGCCGGCACGCGCCTGCGCGACTACTACCGGGTCGAGGATCAGGAGGGCCGCCGCTTCTGGCTCTACCGCGAGGGGCTGCCTGATGATGGCCGGGGCGGGATGCCGCGCTGGTTCATGCAGGGCGCCTTCGCATGAGCCGCCCAAGGCCCTGACCCATGCCGGAGAACGACCACCAGCACCCCAAGCGAACCCTTTCGGAGGAGAACGACTTTGCGCCCAATCCCCGCGCCCCCTTCGTGGAGCTGGGGCTGGCGACCTGCTTCTCCTTTCTGCGCGGCGCCTCGGACGCGGTGGACCTTGTCACGACGGCCTGGTCCCTGGGCTATGACGCCATCGGCGTCGCGGACCGAAACACGCTGGCCGGGGTGGTGCGGGTCCACGCCGAGGCGAAGGTTGCCCGGATGCGCCCGGTAATCGGCTGCCGCCTCGTCCTCCTTACGGGGGAGGAGTTCCTGGCCTATCCCCGCGACCGCGCCGCCTATGGCCGGCTGTCGCGCCTTCTGTCCAAAGGCAAGATGCGGGACGCCGAGGGGGAGTGGCAGCGCAAAGGGCACTGCGATCTGACGCTCGGGGATCTCGCGGCCTATGCCGAGGGGCTCCAGCTCATCCTGATCCCGCCCGAGGACCTGACCGGGCTTCCGCAACGGCTGAAGGCGCTGGCGCGCGCCCTTCCCACGCTGCGCCATGTCGCGGCGAGCTACCTTTATCGGGGCGACGACCGCGCGCGGATCAATGCGATCGACCGCATGGCCGCGGGCGCGGGGCTGGCGATGCTGGCTACCAACGACGTGCTCTACCATGTCCCGTCCCGCCGGCCGCTTCAAGATGTCATGGCCTGCATCCGAGAGAAGGTCCGGCTGGACGAGGCGGGGTTCCTACTGGAGCCCAATTCCGAGCGGCACCTGAAGTCGCCCACAGAGATGGTGCGCCTCTTTGCCGAATGGCCGGGCGCGCTGCGCGCCGCGCGGGAGGTCGCGGATGCCTGCGCCTTCTCCCTTGAGGAACTGGCTTACGAATACCCGCGCGAGGTGATTCCTGAAGGCTGCGCGCCCCAGGAGCATCTGGAGCGGCTCACCTGGGAGGGAGCCGCGCTCCGCTACCCTGAGGGGGTGCCAGGGCCGGTCAGGGCCACGCTCCGCAAGGAGTTGGCGATGATCCAGAAGCTCGACATCGCGCGCTATTTCCTGACGATCCACGACATCATCCGCTTCGCACGCGAAGGCGACGGCTCCGGCCCCTGGACGCCCATCCTTTGCCAGGGGCGCGGATCGGCCGCGAACTCGGCTGTCTGCTATGTCCTGGGCATCACTGCCGTGGACCCCGCCCAGCACCAACTCCTGTTCGAGCGATTCATCTCCGAGGAGCGGAAGGAGCCCCCCGACATCGACGTGGACTTCGAGCATGAGCGGCGGGAGGAGGTGATCCAGCACATCTACAAGAAGTACGGCCGCGACCGGGCGGGCCTTTGCGCCACCGTGATCCATTACCGCCCCCGCTCCGCCATCCGCGAGGTGGGCAAGGTGCTGGGCCTGTCGGAGGACGTGACCGGGGCGCTGGCCCGCACCGTCTGGGGCTCCTGGGGGTCGGAGGTGGGGGAGCGGAACGTCAAGGAGGTGGGCCTCGACCTGTCCGACCCGCTGCTGCGCAAGGCTCTCCGCCTCGCCTCCGAACTGATCGGGATGCCCCGGCATCTGGGCCAGCATGTCGGCGGCTTCATCCTGACCGAACGTCCGCTGACCGAAACCGTCCCCATCGGCAACGGCGCCATGCCGGACCGCAGCTTCATCGAATGGGACAAGGACGATATCGACACCCTGGGCATCCTCAAGGTCGATATCCTGGCGCTGGGGATGCTGACCTGCATCCGCAAGGCGCTCGACCTCGTGGCGGTCCATCACGGCGTGCGGCACGACCTGGCGAGCGTCCCGCAGGAGGACCCGCGCGTCTATGCCATGCTGTCCAAGGGCGATTCCATCGGCGTGTTCCAAGTCGAGAGCCGGGCGCAGATGAACATGCTGCCGCGCCTGCGACCGCGCACCTTCTACGACCTCGTGGTCGAGGTCGCCATCGTTCGCCCCGGCCCGATCCAGGGGGACATGGTGCATCCCTACCTCCGCCGCCGCGCGGGGACGGAGCCCGTGGCCTACCCTTCGCCCGCGCCGCCGCATCCGCCGGACGAGTTGAAGTCGATCCTGGGGCGCACGCTGGGGGTCCCAATCTTTCAGGAGCAGGCGATGAAGATCGCGATCGAGGCCGCGCGCTTTTCCCCCGCCGAGGCCAACGAACTGAGGAAGGCCATGGCCACCTTCCGGTCGCGCGGGCAGATCGACCGGCTTCAGGACAAGATGGTCGGCCGCATGGTCGAGCGCGGCTACGACCCCGATTTCGCGCGCCGCTGCTTTGACCAGATCAAGGGCTTCGGCGAATACGGCTTTCCGGAAAGCCATGCGGCGAGCTTCGCGCTCCTCGTCTATGTTTCCTCCTGGCTCAAGTGCCACTACCCCGCCGCCTTCGGGGCCGCGCTCCTCAACTCCCAGCCCATGGGGTTCTATGCCCCGGCCCAGATCGTCCGCGACATGCGCGAGCACGGGGTGGAGGTGCGCGCCCC
>CADCUU010000193.1 GCA_902805995.1 uncultured Rubellimicrobium sp. | reverse complement strand
CCGGGAGTTGGGGCAAGCGTAGGGATTTGGCAGGCGATGGAAATGTCGCCCCTCGTCATAATTGTGTCGCGAGGTCACGACGGGGCGACGTGGCGTTTCCCTTGCCTTCGTCGGGCTAGCTTTCTTTCCATAGCGCAGGTCCGCCGCCAGCCCTCGAAGATGGGGAGACGGCGGGCGCGTTCAATCTGCGGGCCGGGACCCGCCTTGATCCAGGGAGACCCCCATATGACAGTCCGGATGCTTGCAGCGGCGTCGATTGCCGCGCTGATCGCCTCGGGCGCGCTGGCCCAGGAGGCCGCCACCCACCCCGAGACGGGGGAAGCCCTCGCCGCGGAGCAGACCCTCGGCTACAGCGTCATCGACGAGTTCGTGACGTTCGACCCCGCCCTCATCGAGGCCGTGGACGACTCCCATGTCGCGCGGCAGATCTTCGAGGGGCTGTACAACCAGGACGCCCAGGGCGAGGTCATTCCCGGTGTGGCTCTCTCACACGAGGTGAGCGAGGACGGCCTGACCTATACCTTTGCGCTCCGTCCCGAGGCCGTCTGGTCCGATGGCACGCCGGTGACCGCGAACGACTTCGTCTACGCCTGGCGCCGCGCGGCCGATCCTGCGACCGCCTCGCCGTACTCCTGGTACATGGAGCTGATGAACATCACGAACGCGGCCCAGGTGATCGCAGGCGAAGCTGCGCCCGACACCCTCGGCGTGCGCGCGGTGGATGACCACACTCTCGAGGTCACGCTGACCGAGCCGCTGCCCTATCTTCCGCAGATGGTCACGCATACCACGACCTATCCGGTGCCCCAGGCCGCCATCGAGGCCAGTGGCGACCAGTGGACCCAGCCCGCCAACTTCGTGGGCAACGGTGCCTACACCCTGAGCGAGCGCGTGCCGCAGGAGCGCACCGTCCTCGTCAAGAACGAGAACTACTGGGACGCCGCCAACACGATCATCGAGGAAGTCGCCTTCTACGTCATCATGGACGAGAACCAGGCGCTGACCCGCTGGGAGTCGGGCGAGATCGACATCGTCCCGGTGCCGGGCGGCCAGTATCCGACGCTCCTCGCCGAGTATCCGGACGAGACCTTCGCCACGCCGCTGCTGTGCACCTACTACTACTGGGTCAACATGCGCGAGGATGCGAACCCGGCCCTCAAGGACGTGCGGGTGCGGCAGGCGCTGAACCTCGCCATCGATCGCGACGTCGTCTCGGAAGCGATCCTGGCGGGCGGGCAGCATCCGGCCTTTACCCTGACCCATGAATCGACCGCCGGCTGGGAGGTCCCCGCGGTTCCCGCGGCCGACATGACCCAGGAGGAGCGCAACGCCGAGGCGCAGCGCCTGATGCAGGAGGCGGGCTTCGGGACGGGCGGCGAGCCGCTGACGCTGGAGATCCTCTACAACACCTCCGAGTCGCACCAGCAGATCGCGGTGGCCATCGGCCAGATGTGGAAGCAGACGCTGGGCATCGACACGACGCTGGCCAACCAGGAGTGGCAGACGTTCCTGGACGCGCGCAAGGAAGGCAACTTCGACATCTCCCGCGCGGGCTGGTGCGCCGACTACAACGAGGCGTCGAGCTTCCTCGACATCATGACGTCGAACTCGGACCAGAACGACTCGCGGTATTCGAGCCCCGAATACGACGCGCTGATGGAGCAGTCGCGCACCGCCGAGGACCCGGTGCCGGTGTACCAGCAGGCCGAAGCGCTGCTGGCGCAGGACACGCCGATCCTGCCGATCTACTTCTACGCCAACAACAACCTGATCGATAACACCCTCAAGGGCTTCCCGCTCGAGAACGCGCAGGAGACCTGGTACGCCAAGGACCTGTACCAGGTCGCGGAGGAGTGATCCCCGCCTGATGGCATCCGGGCCCGCTCTCCCTTAGGAGGGCGGGCCCAAGCCATTGACGTTAACGTCACTCGGGCCGAGGTCCCCCCATGCTGAGCTTCATCCTGCGCCGCCTGCTGGTGGCGATCCCGACGATCCTCATCCTGATCGTCATCTCCTTCGCGCTCATGTTCAATGCCCCCGGCGGCCCCTTCAACTCCGAGAAGGCGCTGCCCGAGGCCGTGCTGCGCAACATCGAGGCGCGCTACGGGCTCGACCAGCCTTACGCCGTGCAGATCTTCAACTACGTGAAGAACATCGTCCTTCACTTCGACTTCGGCCCGTCGTTCAAGCTGCGCGACCAGACGGTGTCGGGGCTGATTGCCCAAGGCTTCCCGGTGACGTTGACCTACGGGTCGCTGGCCTTCGTGCTGGCGACGGTGCTGGGGGTGGCGCTGGGCGTCGCGGCGGCGATGCGGCACAATACCTGGCTCGACTACGTCGCCACGGGCACGGCCATCGGCGCGTCGGTGCTGCCGAACTTCGTGCTCGCGCCGCTCCTGGTTCTGGTCTTCACGGCCTGGCTCGGCTGGCTGCCCGCGGGCGGCTGGAGCTCGGGCGGGTGGGAGGTCGTGGTGATGCCGGTGATCGCGCTGGCCACGAGCTACCTCGCCGCCATCGCGCGGATCACCCGGTCGTCCATGCTGGAGGTGATGAATTCGGGCTTCATCCGCACCGCCCGCGCCAAGGGCCTGCCGATGGGCCGGATCGTCCTGCGCCACGCGCTCAAGCCCGCGCTGCTGCCGGTGCTGAGCTATCTGGGCCCGGCCTTCGTGGCGATGATCACCGGGTCGGTGGTGATCGACGTCTACTTCTCCACGGGCGGGATCGGGCAGTACTTCGTGAACTCGGCGCTGAACCGCGACTATTCCGTGATCATGGGCGTGACGATCCTCGTCGGCATCCTGACCATCCTGTTCAACCTTCTGGTCGACGTCCTTTACGCCTGGATCGACCCGAAGATCCGTTACTGAGGGAGGTCGCAATGGCTCTCACCGAACCCACCGTCGAGGAGATCGTCCACCGGGACGCGACGCCCAAGGGGCGGTCGCTCTGGTCCGACGCCCGGCGGCGCTTCTTTCGCAACCGCGCCGCGACCCTGTCGCTGGTCGCCCTGATCCTGATCGCGATCTTTGCCTTCTTCGGCGAGTTCATCAGCCGCTACGACCGCGAGACCGTCGACTTCACCCTGATCGGCGTCAACGCCACCAAGGGGGTGCCGTCCTTCGAGACCGGGCACTTCTTCGGCACCGACCAGGAGGGACGGGACCTTTTCGCCCGCACGGCGCAGGGGACGCGGCTGTCGCTCCTCATCGGGATCGTGGGCTCCTTAGTCGCGGTGGTGGTGGGCACGCTTTACGGCGCCATCTCCGGCTATATCGGCGGGCGCACGGACAGCGTGATGATGCGGATCGTGGACATCCTCATGTCCATCCCGTTCATGTTCGTGCTGATCCTGATGCTCGTGATGTTCGGGCGGTCGCTCCTGATGCTGTTCATCGGGATCGGGCTGATCTCGTGGCTGTCGATGGCGCGGATCGCGCGGGGGCAGACGCTGAGCATCAAGAACAAGGAGTTCGTGGAGGCCGCCATCGCCACGGGCGTGCGGCCGCTCCGGATCATCCTGCGCCACATCGTGCCGAACCTCGCGGGCGTGGTGATCGTCTACGCGACGCTGCTGATCCCCGAGATGATCATCTACGAGTCGTTCATCAGCTTCCTGGGCCTGGGGGTGCAGGAGCCCAACACCTCGCTCGGCGCGCTGATTTCCCGCGGTGCGGGCCAGATCGGCCGGGACGTGCCCTGGCAGCTCGGCTTCCCGCTCTTCTTCTTCGTCGTGATGCTGTTCGCCTTCTACTTCGTGGGCGACGGGCTGCGCGACGCCATCGACCCCAAGGACCGCTGACATGGCCGACACCAACGGATCGGGGCCGCTCCTCGATGTCGAGGATCTCCGGGTGACCTTCCGCACCGGGGACGGGGCGGTGAATGCGGTGAACGGCGTGTCCTTCTCGCTCCGCGAGGGCGAGACGCTGGCCATCGTGGGCGAGAGCGGGTCGGGCAAGTCCCAGACCGCCTATGCCGCGATGGGGTTGCTGGCCGCGAACGGCAGCGCCACGGGGACGGTGCGCTACCAGGGGCGCAACCTGCTGGAACTGCCGCAGAAGGAGCTGAACCGCATCCGGAGCCAGGAGATCGCCATGATCTTCCAGGACCCGATGACGTCGCTGAACCCCTATATGCGGATCTCGGACCAGATGGCCGAGGTGCTCATGCTCCACAAGGGAATGAGCAAGCGCGAGGCGGTGGCGGAGGCGGCGCGGATGCTGGATGCCGTGCGCATCCCCGACGCGAAGGCGCGGATAGGGATGTACCCGCACGAATTCTCCGGGGGGATGCGGCAGCGGATCATGATCGCCATGGCGCTTCTGTGCCGGCCCAAGCTCCTCATCGCGGACGAGCCGACGACGGCCCTCGACGTGACGGTGCAGGCGCAGATCATGAAGCTTCTGGGCGACATCCGGCGCGACTTCGGGACGGCGGTGGTTCTCATCACGCATGACCTCGGCGTCGTGGCGGGGTTCTGCGACCGGACGCTCGTGATGTATGGCGGGCAGGTGATGGAGGAGGGCGAGACCGAGGCGCTGTTCGCGCGGCCCACGCATCCCTACACGCTGGGCCTTCTGTCGGCGGTGCCGCGGATCGACCGCGTGGACGACGCCCTTCTCACCATCGCCGGGGAGCCGCCGGACATGAGCCGCCTGCCGCCGGGCTGCCCCTTCTTCCCGCGCTGCGCCTTTGCCCGGCCCGAGAACGAGCGCATCCGGCCCCGGCTGGAAACCCTGCCCGACGGGCGCCGCCGCGCCTGTCACGTTTCGCCCGAGGAGATCCTCGCCCAGAAGGAGGTCGCGCAATGACCGCCCCGATCCTGCAGGTGGACGACCTGCGCGTGACCTTCGACATCCCCGTCGCGGGCGGCTGGCCCTGGACGCCGCCGCGCCGGCTTCGGGCCGTGGGAGGCGTGTCCTTCGACCTTCGCCCCGGGGAGGCGCTGGGCGTTGTGGGGGAGTCGGGGTCGGGCAAGTCCACGCTCGCCCGCGCCGTGATCGGCACCGTGCCGTCCACGGGGCGCAT
>CADCUU010000192.1 GCA_902805995.1 uncultured Rubellimicrobium sp. | reverse complement strand
GCACGACCATTGCCGCCAGCAACTTCGCCGGCCCCGACAGCTTCGTGGGCCAGAACTTCACCTATCGCCCCTACTTCACCGAGGCGAGGGATGGCAGGACCGGGCGCTTCTTCGGCCTTGGCACGACCTCCGGGCTGAGGGGCTACTACTTCGCCGGGCCGATCCGCGATCCGGCGGGGACCGTGGCGGGGATCATCGCCGTCAAGGTCGGCATCGACCACCTGGAACAGGAATGGAGCGCGGGCGTCGAGCGGGTCATTGTCACGGACCCCGAAGGCATCGTCTTCATGTCCAGCGAGCGGGACTGGCGCTACGCCGCCTTCGAGCCGCTGACCCCCGAACGGCTTGCGCGCACCGACGCATCGCGCCGCTACGCCGATGTCGTCCCACGAGAGGCGAGGGCCGCGCGGACAGCCGTCGGGGACGTGGACCTCGTCGCCGTGACCGCCTCGTCCGGTCGCGCCGACGAGTATGTCGAGGTGCGCCGGTTCATGCCGTCGGCGGGCTGGACGCTTCATGTCCTGCTCGACACCGCGCCCCTGATGGCCCAGGCGCGCATCGCCGCCGCCCTGGTCATCGCGCTGCTTGGAACCATAGGGATGGGCGTGCTCTCGCTTTGGCAATGGCGCCAGCGGGAACGCGACCAGCTTGAACTGAAGGAAGCGGCCAAGGCCGAGTTGGAGCGGCAGGTCGAGGAGCGCACGGCGGAGCTTTTGGAGGCCAACCGACTTGTGGCCGCCGAGGTGGCCGAGCGCCGCGGCGCGGAGGCGGAGCTGCGCCGCACCCAGGACGACCTTGTGCAAGCGGGCAAGCTTGCGGCGCTGGGGCGCATCTCAGCGGCCCTGAGCCACGAGATCAACCAGCCGCTGGCCGCGGTGAGAAATTACGCCGACAGCGCCACTCTCCTGATGGACCGGGCCGAGCCTGGCCGTGTGCGGGAAAACCTCCACCAGATCCTGAAGCTGGTGGACCGCATGGCCGCCATCGCCCGCCACCTGCGAGAGGTCGCGCGCAAGCCCGAGAGCCCCTTGCAGGACGTGGACCTGTCCGACGCGGTGGCCGAGGCGCTGGCCATCGCGGGACCCCGCCTCCGGGCCGTCGGGGCCGGGGTGACGACCGACCTGCCCAAGGACGCCGGACCGGTCAGGGCAGGGCCAGTGCGTCTTCAGCAGGTGCTCGTGAACCTACTCACCAACGCCGCCGATGCGGTGGAGGGGCGAGAGACGCCGTGCATCCATGTCGCCGCCCGGCCCGATGGCGGGCGGATCCTGCTCACGGTGTCGGACAACGGGTCCGGCGTGGCCCCGGCCATCGCGGACCGCATTTTCGATCCGTTCTTCACGACCAAGGGGGTGGGCGCCGGGCTGGGCCTTGGCCTGTCCATCAGCTACAATATCGTCAAGGACTTCGGGGGCGACCTGTCGGTGGGTCAGGGGCCGGAGGGTGGCGCGGCTTTCGTCGTGGCGCTTCGGGCCGCAACCGCGCAAAGGGGAATGGCCGCGGAATGACGAACGGGCCCAAGGTCCTCTTCGTGGACGACGACGAGAGCATGCGCCATTCGACGGCGCAGGCGCTGGAGCTTGCAGACCTCGCCTGCCTCGCTCTGCCGTCCGCCGAGGAGGCGCTGAGCCACGCGCGGCCGGGCCTCAACGGCGTCGTGGTGACCGACATCCGGATGCCGGGCATGGACGGCATGACCCTGCTGGCGCGACTGCGGGAGATCGACCCGGAACTGCCCGTGATCCTCGTCACCGGCCATGCCGAGGTGCAACTCGCCGTCGATGCGATGCGGCGGGGTGCCTACGACTTCATCGAGAAGCCCTTCGCGGTGCAGGAGCTTGTGGCGGTCCTGCGCCGCGCCCTCGACCACCGCGCGCTGGTGCTGGAGAACCGGCGCCTGCGAGCCGTCGCCGGCCAGCGGGACGACTTGGAGGTGCGCCTTCCAGGCCGAAGCGCGGCGACGATGGACCTGCGCCGACGGCTGCGCGCCCTTGGGCCCAGCGAGACGGACGTTCTGCTGGTCGGCCCCACGGGCGCCGGCAAGGAGGTCGTCGCCCGCGCCCTCCACGACCTGTCACCGCGTGCGAGCCGGCCCTTCGTCGCGATCAACTGCGCGGCGCTGCCCGCTCAGACCGTCGAAAGCGAGCTTTTCGGCCACGAGGCGGGGGCCTTCCCCGGGGCCCTGCGGTCCCGCTTCGGTCGGTTCGAGCACGCGCGCGGCGGCACAATCCTTCTGGACGAGATCGGGTCGATGCCTCTTGAGCTTCAGCCGCGTCTCTTGCGGGTCCTGCAGGACCGGATGGTCGTGCGGCTGGGCTCCAACGAGCCCATCCCCCTCGACGTGCGGTTCATCGCGGCCTCCAAGGTGGATCTGGCGGGCCTGGCCGCCGGGGGCCAGTTCCGCGAGGATCTCTATTGGCGGCTGGCGGTGGCACATCTCCGCCTGCCACCTCTGGCGGACCGGCGCGAGGACATCCCCGTGCTCTTCCTCCAGCTCGTGAGGGAAGCCGCCGCCCGGCACGGCCGACCGGACCTTTCGCCCCCGCCCGAACTGCTGGCCGACCTTGCCGCCCGGCCTTGGCCCGGCAACATCCGCGAGCTTCGCAACGCCGCGGAACGGTGGGTGCTCGGCCTCGACTGGATGAGCGCGGAGGAGGGCGGCGCCCCGGCGGGGCGACTGGCCGACCGGGTCGCCGCCTTCGAGCGCAGCATCATCGCCGCCGCCATTGCCGCCAGCGGCGGCCGCCTCAAGCCGGTCTACGAAAGCCTCGGGGTGAGCCGGAAAACGCTCTACGAGAAGATGCAGCGGCACGGCCTCGACCGTCACCTGCTGTCGGAGCCCGAGGGCGGCGAGGACTGAAGGGTTCGTTGGGTGGATCCCCACCCATCGCAAAGGGGATCTGTCACCCTTTCCACCCATCGCGGGCGCAAGCGCCTCATAATTCCGCACTGGCGTGCAGAGAGCCTTTGCCTGCCGCCCCCGGGCCCCATTTCTGTGCATCGACCGTGTCCGTTCCGAGGAGGGGGCTGGCACGGGAGCATATGCCATCCAAGGGAGGAGACCCCATGGCACCCGTTACCCGTATCGCCGGCCTTGCCGCCGGCGCGATGCTGCTCGCCACCACTGCGCTGTCGCAGGCCTATCCCGAGCGGCAGATCACGATGGTCGTGCCCTTCTCGGCCGGGGGGCCTACGGACACCGTGGCCCGCCTCGTGGGCGAGAAGATGTCCGAGGAATTGGGCCAGCAGATCATCATCGAGAACGTGGGCGGCGCAGGCGGCACGCTGGGCGCGGCCCAAGTGGCCGAGGCCGAGGCCGACGGCTACACGATCCTGATGCACCACATCGGCATGGCGACGGCCCCCACGCTCTACCGTGAGCTGGCCTTCGACCCCGTGACCGACTTCGCGCCCGTGGGCCTCGTGACCGAGGTGCCGATGACGCTGGTGGCCCGCGCCGACTTCGAGCCCACCGACATGGCCTCCTTCATCCAGTACGTGAAGGATAACGCCGACACGATCACCATGGCGAATGCCGGCATCGGCGCCGCCTCGCACCTTTGCGGGATGCTGTTCATGCAGGCCGTGGGCGCGCCCATCGTCACGGTCCCCTACCAGGGTGCTGGCCCCGCCATGACCGAACTCGTAGGCGGTCAGATCGACATCATGTGCGATCAGACCACCAACACCACCGAGCAAATCCAAGGCGGCACGATCAAGGCCTTCGCCGTCACCTCGCCCGAGCGGCTCGACATCCTGCCCGACCTGCCCACCACGACCGAAGGCGGCCTGCCCGGGGTCGAGGTGACCGTGTGGCACGGCATCTACGCGCCCGCCGGCACCCCGCCGGAGGCCGTAGACCGACTGTCGACCGCCCTCCAGACGGCCCTCGCGGACCCCGAGGTCGCCGCGAGCTTCGCGGAACTCGGCACGGCGCCGTCCTCCGCCGAGGATGCGACCCCCGCTGCCCTGACCGAGCGTCTGTCCTCCGAAATCGAGCGCTGGCGCCCGGTGATCGAGGAAGCCGGCGTCTACGCCGACTGAACCCCCTCGCGGCCCCGGACACCGGGGCCGCCCTTCCCGTGCGAGAGGGTCGCCCCATGCCCCCGAAATCCTTCGATCTGACCAACGTCTTGGCAGGTCTCCTGTTCATCGCCTTCGGTCTGGCCTTCGGGCTCTCGTCGGCCTTCCAGCTGGAGATCGGCACCGCGTTCCGCATGGGGCCGGGCTATGCGCCGCTGGTGCTCTCGGTCGTGCTGGTGGCCCTGGGCGCGATTATCTTCCTCAGCGCCTTCAAAGGCGCGGGCGAGGCGATCGGCCCCATCGCCTGGCGAGGCCTCGCCTTCATCCTGCCCGCGCCGATTCTGTTCGGCCTGACGGTGCGCCCTCTGGGCTTCGTGCCCGCCGTGTTCATCGCGGCCCTGCTCGCATCTTTCGCGGCGCCCCGGATGCGGCCCCTGGGCGCGCTCGGTCTGGCGCTGGGCGTCACGATCTTCGCCACGCTCGTCTTCTCCTATGCGCTGGGCCTGCCGTTCCGGCGCTTCGGCCCCTGGCTCGACTGAGGCACCCACATGGATCTCATAGCCAATCTCGGGCTCGGCTTCGCGACCGCGGCCTCGCCCGCCAACCTCATGTTCTGCCTGATCGGCGTGATCCTGGGGACGCTGATCGGCGTCCTGCCCGGGATCGGGGCCACGGCGACCATCGCGATGCTCCTGCCCATCACGTTCCAGCTGGAGCCCGTGTCCTCGCTCATCATGCTGGCGGGGATCTACTACGGGGCGCAGTACGGCGGCTCCACCACCGCCATCCTCATCAACATGCCGGGCGAGAGCTCCTCGGCAGTGACCGCTCTCGACGGCTACCAGATGGCCCGGCGCGGCAAGGCGGGCACTGCGCTCGCCGTCGCGGCGCTGGGGTCGTTCTTTGCCGGGAGCGTGGCCACGCTGCTGGTCGCGATCTTCGCGCCGCCGCTGACGGCCGTGGCTCTCAAGTTCGGCGCGGCGGAGTACTTCTCGCTCATGGTGCTGGGCCTCGTCTGCGCAGTAGCGCTGGC
>CADCUU010000191.1 GCA_902805995.1 uncultured Rubellimicrobium sp. | reverse complement strand
TGTAGCCCAGGGGGCCCGCGAAGAGGGGGTGGGAGCCGGGGAAGGCGTCGTTGTGCTGGTAGCCCACGCAGACGGGGGCGCTCAGCCGTTCGGCCAGGGCGGCGGTGGCGGGGATCGCGCCCGACAGGATCACGCCCGCGCCGTTCAGGATCACGGGGCGCTTGGACTGCCCGAGGAGGGCCGCGGCCTGATTGAGGGCCTGGGCGCCGCCCGAGGGGCGCTCGAAGTCGAGGATGGGGGGGAGGGGGACGTCGATCTCACGCGTCCAGAAGTCGCGGGGGATGTTGATCTGGGCGGGGGCGGAGTGGCGCCTGGCGTTCTGGATGACGCGGGCCAGCACCTCCGCGATGCGGGCGGGGTCGCGGACCTCCTCCTGATAGGCCACCATGTCGCGGAAGAGGGCCATCTGCTCCACCTCCTGGAAGCCGCCCTGGCCGATGGTGCGGTTGGCAGCCTGGGGCGTCACGAGGAGGAGGGGCGTGTGGTTCCAGTAGGCGGTCTTCACGGCGGTCACGAGGTTGGTGATGCCGGGGCCGTTCTGGGCGATCATCAGGGACATGCGCCCGGTCGCGCGGGTGTAGCCGTCGGCCATCATGCCGCCCGACCCTTCGTGCGCGACGTCCCAGAAGCTGATGCCCGCCTTGGGGAACAGGTCGGAGATCGGCATGAAGGCCGAGCCGATGATGCCGAAGGCATGGCGGATGCCGTGGGCCTGGAGGGTCTTCACGAAGGCTTCTTCGGTGGTCATGCGCATGGGGGCGGTCCTTTCGTTGCAGCGGACCATACGGGGGAGCGGGCGGGCGTTCCAGAGAGAGAGCGGGCCAGAAAGAGCGGGCCAGGGGCAGGGAAGCTGCCGTGAATTGCGCCTCGCTTGCTGGCCGGGCGGGGTGGGACGGCTAAGTCAGCGCCATGCGCGTAGTCCTTGGTGTCATTCTGGCCCTGCTTGCCTGCCCGGTTCCCGCCCAGGAGCCTGCCCAGGAGCCCGCCCTGTCCGAGGTGACGGGGGTGGAGCCTGTCGCCGCCAATGTCATCCGGCCCGTGCCAAGGCCCGCTCGGGAGCAGCGCTGCTCGGTGGATGGACAGGTCTGCATCCGGGCGCAGAGCTACGCCGAGGATGTCTGCCGGGTTATCGAGGACGCCGCGGGGGCGGAAGGGCTGGATGTGGGGTTCTTCGCGCGGCTTTTGTGGCGGGAGAGCCTGTTCGACGCCTCGGCCGTGAGCCATGCGGGCGCGCAGGGGATCGCCCAGTTCATGCCGGGGACGGCGAAGCTCCGGGGGCTTGCCGACCCGTTCAACCCGGCGGAGGCGATCATGGCCTCGGCGGATTACCTCAAGGACCTGGAGCGGGAGTTCGGGAGCCTTGGCTTGGCCGCGGTGGCCTACAACGCCGGGGAGCGGCGCGCCGAGCGGTTCCTGGCCGGGGAGACGGGGCTGCCGGGCGAGACCCGGGCCTATGTGGTGGCGATCACCGGCCATGCCGCCGAGGCCTGGCGCGACGGGCCGGATCTGGAGCCGAACCTCGAGCTCGATCCCGGGGAGCCGTTTCGCGAGGCCTGCCTGCGGAAGGCGGTCGCGCGGAGTTTCCCGAGCTTTGCGCCCGAGGCCGTGCCGGAGCCGGAGCTTCTTCCCTGGGGGGTGGTCCTTGCCGCGCTGGACAGCCGAGAGGCGGCGGAGCGGCAGGCCGCGCGGGTCACCGGGCTGATCCCGGAGGAGCGGATCGACCATGTCCGGATGCGCGTGCCGGGCCGCGCGGACCGCAGGCATGTCGCGCAGGTGGGCCGGGACACGCGGGAGGAGGCGGAGGCGCTCTGCCGGCAACTCCGGGCGGAGGGGGCGGTCTGCATGGTGCTGCGGAACTGACGCGACCGCGAGGCTGGTGTGATCGGGCCACAGGGCGGGGCCGATGCGCGCCGCGGGGTTGATCAGCCGCTGTCCGAATCTGCCGGAACCGGCCACAATCGCGCGAGGCAGGACGAGCAGGAGATCCGTATGAAACGGACAGGACGGGGCGTGGCCATGGGCCTCGCCCTTATGGCGTTGGTGGGTCTTGGAGCCTGTAACCGGCATGCGTTGCCGCGCGTGGCCATGAGCACCTCCTCGGTCAGCCTTGCGGCCCGGGCGCCGGTGGCGGTGCCTGTGGTGGCGCCTGTGGTGGCGCCCGTCATGGTGCCGGCGGTGATGCCCGCGCGGTTCGCGGAAACCCATCCGGTGGACTGGCCGGGGCGGACGCCGCACGCCTATCCCGTCCACGGCATCGACGTGTCGCGCTGGCAGGGGCGGATCGACTGGCACACGGCGCGGGCGCATGGCGTGAACTTCGCCTTCATCAAGGCGACGGAAGGGGCGGACCACTCCGATCCCGCCTTCCTCGACCACTGGTTCGGGGCGGGGGCGGCGGGGGTGCCGCGGGGGGCCTACCACTTCTACTACTTCTGCCGGTCCGCCGCCGAGCAGGCCGCGTGGTTCATCGCCAACGTTCCGCGCGAAAGGGGCGCGCTGCCCCCGGTGCTGGACCTCGAATGGAACGGGGAGTCCAAGACCTGCCCGCACCGTCCCGACCCCGCCACCGTGCGGGCGGAGGCGGCCACCTTCCTCAACATCGTGGGCAAGCATTACGACCAGCAGCCCATCGTCTACACGACCGTGGATTTCTGGCACGACAACGAGCTTTGGCGGGTGGCGGGGATGCAGCCCTGGCTGCGGGCCGTCACCAAGCACCCGGCGGAGGCCTATCCCGACGCGCAGTCCTGGGCCTTCTGGCAGTATTCGGGGACGGGGACGATCCCGGGCATCCCGGAGAAGGTGGACCTCAACACCTTTGCGGGGTCGGAGGCGGATTGGGTCAGGTGGGTGGCGGGGAATGCGGGGTGACCGCATGACGACGGGCGGAGGAGTTTGACGACGGCGTGAGGCTGCGTGCGGAACTAGGCTTTCGCCGCGGCCCTGGACCGTTTGGGCGGGCTGGTTCGGCCAGCCTTACCCGCCATGCCAGTTCTTGTCCGAGGTGATCTTCAGTCGCTCCGCGGCCGCATGGATGTCGCGGAGGTCCACGGGATCGCTGAAGGGGTCTTCGTCCAGCATCGTCGCGCGGTTGAGCCGCTCCTGCCAGCGCCGCAACTCGTCGATGAGGGGCTGGAAGGGCACTCTCTTCAGGCGTCCGTCCTCCTCCTCCTCAAGGTCGCAGATGCCGTTGTGCAGCCACTCGTCCTTGTGCCAGTTCGGCATGTCCACGGCGGGAAACAGGCAGATCCCGTGGAGGTCGATGCCACGCCGCACAGCGGCAAGCGCTTCCTCGATCACGTCCGAGAGCCATTCGGGCCGACCCTCGCCCAGGCCGCTCGTCTCGCCCACGATCATGGGGCGGTGATATCTCTCCCAGGCGAAGGCGAGAAGATCGCCCAAGGGACGGATGCGCTCGTCGTGCGGCTCGAGAGAGGCATGGGGGCCGTTCTCCCGATACTCCATCTGACCGAACGAGTAGCAGTTTACCCCCACGATATCGAGCACCTCGGGGGAGCCGCCCAACTCCGGGTGCCGGAGTCCTGCAAGCACATCCCAGGCGAAGAAGGTGTCCTCATAGGTTTCGTGCTCCGCCTCGTCCGCGAGGTCGGGTCGGTCCCGGGGCGGCACGACCCAGATGAGCGGGTCGATATGGACCATGCGGGCGTCGGGATCGACCTCCCGGATCGCCTTCACGGCCGCGATGTCCGCGGTGCACAGGGCCAGCCGCAGGGCGCGACGTTGCGCGTCCGTGGTGCCGAAGGGAGCGGTCCAGGCCCATTCGCCGCCCATGAAGGCGAAGAAGGTGATTTCGTTGATCGGCGTAAAGACGTGGGGGCCGCGAACGCGCGTCGTCACGTATTCGGCGGCGGCTCGGGCGTAGGCGGCGAAGCGGGCGGCGAAGTCGGGCCCGAAGGGGTCAGCGTCGTCAGGGTAGCCGTAGTGGCACAGATCCCAGATCGGCAGGATCTTGTGGCGGTTCATGGCGGCGATGAGGGGGTCGAGGGTCGAGAAGTCGTAGGCTCCGCCCCGGTCCACCATGGGCCAGGGAATGCCTTCGCGCGCGACCGCGATGCCAAGGGACCGAAGCCGGGCGTAGTCCTCGTCCGCATGACGAAGGTGCTGGGTCTCGGCGGTGAGGTCTCGTCGGCCCTGGTCCTTCCAGATGAACGTGGAGCACTCAAAGCCGGACAGGAAGAAGGTCGGGAAGATGCCGGCCCGAAGGGGCGCGTCCTCGGCCGGGGGCCGTGGCGATGGATCGGGCAAGGCGGTTCCCTTTTCGGAGTGTCCCGAAACCATCTAGCGCCCGCGCCAGAGAAATCCCTGGGGCAGGTCCAAGCACGGCCGCGTGGGCCGTGCTTGGATGCTCCTCCGGGGGACGTTTGCCGAGCCTATGTCCGGACAAGCCGCTCAGGCAGGCCGAGCTCGGGGCGTCAGTTCTCGCTCAGCCAACGACTTTCGTTATCGCCGCATCCACGCCGGCGACGACCTCGTCCAGATCGCCCTTGGTCGCGATAAGGGCGGGGGCGAAGAGGAGAGTGTTGTTGAGGCCGGGCATGCTGCGGTTGGAGGCGCCGATGATGACGCCCTGGGCCATGCAGTCGGCGACGATGGCCTGGACCTTCTTTTCCTCCAGCGGCTCACGCGTTGCGCGGTCGGCCACGAGTTCGGCGCCCTGGAAGAGGCCGAGGCCGCGGACCTCGCCGATGCAGGCGTGCTTGTCCATCAGCTCAAAGAGTTTGCCGTTGAGGTAGTCGCCCATGCGGGCGGAGTTGCCGAGGAGGTCCTCCTCCTCGGTGATCTGCATGACCTCCAGCGCGGCGGCAGGGCCGGCGGTGCAGCCGCCGAAGGTGGAGATGTCGCGGAAGTAGCCGAGCTTGTCCGTGTCGTCCTTGAACATGTCGAAGACGGCCTCGGTGGTCACGCAGACCGAGATGGCGGCGTAGCCCGAGGCCACGCCCTTGGCCATGGTCACGATGTCAGGCTGGACGCCGTACTGCTGGTAGCCGAACCAGGTGCCGGTGCGCCCGAAGCCGCAGACGACCTCGTCGATGTGGAGGAGGA
>CADCUU010000190.1 GCA_902805995.1 uncultured Rubellimicrobium sp. | reverse complement strand
GAGGTCGTCGCCACCGCCGTCACCATCTTGGCGCCGTGCCGCGCGATGCCCTCGTTCTCGTAGCGCCTCCCGACCATGAAGCCCGTGATGTTCTGGAGGAAGACGAGCGGGATCTGCCGCTGGGAGCACAACTCTATGAAGTGCGCGCCCTTCTGCGCGGCCTCGCTGAACAGGACGCCGTTGTTGGCGACGATCCCCACGGGCAGGCCCATGACGCTGGCGAAGCCCGTCGCCAGCGTTTCCCCGAACCGCGCCTTGAACTCGTCGAAGCGGGAGCCGTCCACGAGGCGCGCGATCACCTCCCGGATGTCGTAGGGCGTGCGGAGGTCGGCGGGCACCACGCCCAGGATCTCCTCCGGGTCGAATGCGGGCGGGTCGTCGTCGCGCAAGCCCGGGCCGGGCGCATGACCCAGGCTCAGCACCGCCCGCCGGGCGAGGGCCAGGGCGTGGAGGTCGTCCTCGGCCAGGTAGTCGGCGACGCCCGACAGGCGCGTATGCACGTCGGCCCCGCCCAGGTCCTCGGCGGTGACGACCTCTCCCGTCGCGGCGCGCACCAGGGGCGGCCCGGCGAGGAAGATCGTGCCCTGGTTGCGAACGATGATGGACACGTCCGACATCGCGGGGACATAAGCGCCGCCCGCCGTGCAGGACCCCATGACCACCGCGATCTGCGCGATGCCCTTGGCGCTCATGCGGGCCTGGTTGAAGAAGATGCGCCCGAAGTGGTCGCGGTCGGCAAAGACCTCGTCCTGGTTGGGCAGGTTCGCGCCCCCGCTGTCCACGAGGTAGAGGCAGGGGAGATGGCACTCCTCCGCGACCTCCTGCGCGCGCAGGTGCTTCTTGACCGTCATGGGGTAGTAGGTCCCGCCCTTCACGGTGGCATCGTTGCAGACCACCATGACCCAGCGCCCCTGCACGCGCCCTACCCCGGCGATGAGGCCCGCCCCCGGCGCGGCACCATCGTACATCCCGTGCGCGGCGGTCGCTCCGATCTCCAGAAACGGGCTGCCGGGGTCGAGGAGATTCGCGATGCGCTCCCGTGGGAGGAGCTTCCCGCGCGCGACGTGACGTTGCCGGGCAGTTTCACCCCCGCCGAGTGAGGCCGCGTCGGCGGCGCGGCGGACCTCCTCCAGCAAGGCGAGATGGGCCGCGCGATTGGCCTTGAAGGTTTCGGAGGACGGCTGGGCCTGTGATCTGAGACGCATCAGACTCCCACGATCTCGCGGCCGATCAGCATGCGGCGGATCTCCGAGGTGCCGGCGCCGATCTCCATCAGCTTGGCGTCGCGGAAGAGGCGGCTCACGGTCGAATCGTTGAGGAACCCCGCGCCGCCCAGGGCCTGCACCGCTTGGTGGGCCTGCATCATGGCCTGCTCGCTGGCATAGAGCACGCAGGCCGCCGCGTCGGCGCGCGTGACCTCCCCCCGGTCGCAGGCGCGGGCGACCTCGTAGGTATAGGCGCGGGCGGTGTTCAGGGCGGTGAACATGTCCGCGACCTTGGCCTGCATGAGTTGGAAGGACCCGATGGGCTGGCCGAACTGCCTTCGTTCGCGCAGGTAGGGCAGCACCTCGTCGAGGCAGGCCTGCATGATGCCGATCCCGATGCCGGACAGCACGACCCGTTCGTAGTCGAGCCCGGACATCAGGACGCGCACGCCCCGCCCCTCCTCGCCCACGACGTTTTCAGCGGGCACCTCGCAGTCGGTGAGGATCAACTCCCCCGTGTTCGACCCCCGCATCCCGAGCTTGTCGAAATGCGGCCCCTGCGCGAAGCCGGGCGTGCCGCGCTCCACGAGGAAGGCGGTGATGCCCTTCGACCCGGCCTCCGGGTCCGTCTTGGCGTAGACGAGGACCACGTCGGCGTCGGGTCCGTTGGTGATCCAGTACTTGGACCCGTTCAGGACATAGACGTCGCCCCGCCGTTCCGCCCGCGTCCGCATCCCCACGACGTCCGACCCCGCCCCCGTCTCGGACATGGCGAGCGCGCCGACCTTGGTGCCCGCCACGAGGTCCGGCAGGTAGCGCGCCCGTTGCGCGGGCGAGCCGTTCAGCGCGATCTGGTTCACGCACAGGTTGGAATGCGCCCCATAGGACAGCGACACGGAGGCCGAGGCGCGGGCGATCTCCTCCACCGCGACGACATGGGCGAGGTAGCCCAGCCCCGTGCCGCCGAACTCCTCCGGGACGGTCAGGCCCAGAAGGCCCAGCTCCCCCATCTCCGGCCAAAGCTGGGGCGGGAAGAGGTTGTCGCGGTCGATCTGCCCCGCCATGGGCGCGAGACGCTCCCGCGTCCATCGGCTCACGAGGTCGCGCAGGTCCGCCACCTCCTCCGGCAGCGCAAAGCTCATGGCGCGCATCAGGCCTGCCCCGTCCATCCCCGTCCCCCTATTCCGCCGCGATCCGGTGGGGCGGCTCGGCGGGCCGCTCCAGGTCCTCGATCAGTTTCGCCCGCCGCTTGGCCGCGTCCTCGATCGCGGCGGCCTTGATGGGGCCGTAGCCGCGGATCTGGTTCGCGAGGTCCAGAAGCGCCAGCACCGTCGCCGCGTTGCCGTCATTCAGGCGCGAAAGCACCCGGTCCACGTCGGACTCGTACTCCCGGATCAGGGCCCGCTCGGCCCGGCGCTCGGCGGTCCGGCCAAAGGGGTCGAGCGGCGTGCACCGCAGGCGCCGCATCCGGGCCAGGGCGCGCAGGGCCGGAAGGATGCGGGGCCCGAACTCGCGCTTGGGCGGCCGCTCCCCGTTCGGCCCTTCGCGCGACAGGCCGGGCGGCGCGAGGTTGAACGCGATCCGGGTCTCCCCCTCGAACGCCTCGTCGAGGCCCTTGCGGAACGACGGATCGGTCAGCAGCCGCGCGACCTCGTACTCGTCCTTGGGGGCAAGAAGGCGAGCGTAGCCGGTGGCCACGGCCCGCGCGATCTGCTCCCGCATCACAGGGTCGGACAGGCGACGCGCCCCCTCCTCCACCCGCGCGACCAGCGCGGCATAGCGGTCGGCCAGCTTGCGACCCTGATAGGCGGTCAGGTGCTCGCGCCGATGGGCCACGATCTCCGGCACCGTCATGTCGTCTAGCGACCGGCGGGACGCCTTGGGCTGCGGCAGGCGCGACGCATCCTCGGCCATGACCCGTCCCCAGGCAAAGGCGTCGAGATTGGCCTCCACGGCCACCTTGTTCAGCCGGATCGCCCCCTCGATGGCCTCGCGCGACAGGGGCACGAGGCCCTTCTGCCAGGCAAAACCCAGCATGAGGATGTTGGACGCGATCTCGTCCCCCGCGACGGACAGGCCCGCGGCGGTGAAGTCGTGGAAGTGCCGGGGCTGGGCGAGGTGGCTCCCCAGCATCGCCTCCACATCGCGGGTGCGGAAGTCGAAGTCGCGGGACCGGACGAAGTCCGACACCGGCGTCATGTGGGTGTTCACCACGCCCACGGTGCGTTCGGGGTCGCACAGGACCGCCGCGTCCTTGGACACCGCGACGACCGTGTCGGCGGCGAGCAGCAGGTCTGCCCGGCCGGTCACGATGCGGGGCTCCCTCGGGGGGTCCTCCGGCGGCCCGATGCGAATATGGCTCAGCACCGCGCCGCCCTTCTGCGCGAGGCCCGCCATGTCGAGCACCATGGGGCTGAGCCCGTCCAGATGCGCGGCCATGCCGAGGACCCCGCCGATGGTCAGGACGCCCGTGCCTCCCACGCCCGCGACGGCGATGTTCCAGGTGCGGTCGAGAGGCTGCCGCTCGGGCTCCGGCAGGGTTGCGATATTGGGCCGCGCCGCGGGCGCAAGGCGTCGTGGCGTGCCGCCCCGAACGGTGACGAAGGACGGGCAGAAGCCCTTGAGGCAGGAATAGTCCTTGTTGCACGACGACTGGTTGATGCGCCGCTTGCGGCCCATCTCCGTCTCCAGCGGCTCCACCGCCACGCAGTTCGACTGGACGGAGCAGTCGCCGCAGCCCTCGCAGACCTCCGGAGAGATCCAGAGCCGCATGTCGGGGTCCTCCAGCGTCCCCCGCTTGCGCCGCCGCCGCTTCTCGGCCGCGCAGGTCTGGACGAAGACGATGGCGGATACGCCGGGGACCTCGCGCAACTCGCGCATCGTGTCGTCGATGGCGTCGCGGTGGCGGATCTCCGTGCCGGGGGCCAACTCGGCTGGCTCATAGGCCTCAGGCGTCTCGCTCAGGAACCGGATCGTGCGGACGCCCTCCCAGTAGAGCATGTGGGTGAGCTGCTGGGGCGTCAGCGTGCCGTCCACGCTCTGCCCGCCCGTCATGGCCACGGCGTCGTTGTAGAGGAGCTTGTAGGTGATGTTCGCCCCGGCCGCGACCGACTGCCGGATGGCGAGCGCGCCGGAGTGGAAAAAGGTCCCGTCGCCCAGGTTGACGAAGCGGTGCTTCTCCTCGGTGTAGCGGGACAGCGCGGTCCAGGGGACGCCCTCGCCGCCCATATGGGTGATCGTGTCGGTGCTGCGGTCCATCCACTGGACCATGTAATGGCAGCCGATCCCCGCCATGGCGGTCGATCCCTCGACCACGCGCGTGGAGGTGTTGTGCGGGCATCCCGCGCAGTACCAGGGGCGGCGGATCACCGGGGGCTGATGCTCGGTCATGGCGCGCTCAAGCCGCTCCATCCGCTCCACGCGGTCGGTGATGCTGGACTTGAGGTCCTCGGGCAGGCCGTTAGCGACCAGACGGTCCACGACGGCGCGCGCCACCTCGGCCACGCTCAGTCCCGCCGACAGATGCAGGAAAGGCCGGTCCATGTGGTCGAACTTGCCCACGATCCGGGGCCGGACGTCGGCGCGCCAGTTGAAGAGCTGCTGCTTGATCTGATGCTCGATGATCTCGCGCCGTTCCTCGACGATCAGCACCTCCTCCAGCCCCTGGGAGAAGGCGCGGATGCCCTCGGGCTCCAGTGGCCATGGCATCCGTACCTTATAGAGGCGTACACCGATGCGGCGAAGCTCGTCCCGCCCGAGACCCAATTCATGAAGCGCGGCCTGCATGTCCTCGTAGGCCTTGCCGCTGGCCACGATACCGAAGCGAGCGCCCTCGCAGTCGAAGGTCACCTCGTCCACCCGGTTCGCGCGGGCGAAGGCGCGGGCAGCATAGCCTTTCCATTCCTGAAGCCGTTCGTCCTGCACGAGCGGTGGGTCGGGCCAGCGGATGTTGAGGCCGCCGGGAGGAAGCTCGAAATCTTCCGGGATGACGAACTGGCGGGACTCGGGCGACAGGTCCACGACGGCGGTGGTCTCCACCGTCTCGGAGATGACCTTAAACCCTACCCAGCAGCCCGAGAACCGCGACATCGCGATGCCGAGAAGGCCCAGAGGCAGGAACTCGTGCACCGAGGACGGATAGAGCACCGGCATGATCGCCGAGATGAAGGCGTGGTCCGACTGGTGCGGGATCGACGACGACTTGCAGGTGTGGTCGTCCCCCGCGATGGCGAGGACGCCGCCATGCTTGGACGTGCCCGCCGCGTTGGCGTGCTTGAACACGTCGCCCGACCGGTCCACCCCCGGCCCCTTGCCGTACCAGAGGCCCAGGACCCCGTCCTTGGTGGCCTGTCTGGACAGGGGCACCTGCTGGCTGCCCCAGACGGCGGTGGCGGCGAGGTCCTCGTTCAGGCCGGGCTGGAACGTGACATCCCAGGGATCGAGAAACTTCCGCGCGGCCATGAGCTGCTGGTCGTAGCCCCCAAGCGGCGATCCCCGATACCCCGAGATGAAGGCCGCCGTGTTGAGCCCCGCCGCCCGGTCGCGGCGCATCTGCGTCATGGGCAGGCGCACGAGAGCCTGGATGCCGGTGAGGAAGACGCGCCCGTCCTCGGCCGCGTATTTGTCGTCAAGGGACACGGGCAGGGTCATGGCCGCCCCTCGGGCGCACCACGTCCTGCCGCACGGCGGCATGCAGACATGAGCTACGATCCTCCCCCCGGCTTCGTATGTCCGGGTCCTATGGCGAACCAATACCATAGGTCAGGAGTAGTTCCCTACTGTATCGTCACGTCACGGTTACGCGGTCTTTGGCCGGAAGGCGGCGATGACCGCCGGATCGGTCTCGATCCGCGCGGCTTCGATGAGGTCGAGGCAGTAGGGCACGGCGGCAAAGACGGCGTGGAGGCAGGTGCCGATGGCGCGCGGACTACCCGGAAGCGTGACGATCAGGCAGCGCCCCCGGACGCCCGCGCCCTGCCGCGACAGGATGGCGGTGGGCACCTCGGCGAGGCTCGCCGTCCGCATCGCCTCGCCGAATCCGGGCAGGTCGAAGTCGATCACGTCCGCCATGGCCTCGGGCGTGCGGTCGCGCGGGGCGGGGCCGGTGCCTCCGGTGGCGACGATGAGGTCGGCGCCCCAGTCATCGGCCAGGTGGCGGAAGGCGCCGGCCACGATATCCCGGCCATCGGGGACGATCTCGCGCCGGATCTCCAAGGGGGACGTCACGGCGGCGCGCAGCCACGCCTCGGCGGCGGGGCCGCCCTTGTCCTCGTACTCCCCGCGGCTCGCACGGTCCGACACGGTGAGGATCGCAATGCGGGCCATGGCTCAGGCGGCCTTGGCCACGGCGGCGGCATGGACCCAGGCGACGATGGCCGCGGGATCGGGCGGTAGCGCCTCGGCCACCTCGCCCGTGAAGTCCAGAAAGGCCGGGAGGTTCAGCCCGTTCACGCCCACCAGCACCGTCAGCCCCCGCGACAGAGCCTCGGCGATCACGGGCGCGAGGCCCCGGCCTAATGCCTCCTGCTTGCCGAACTTGTTGACGAGGAGGACCTCCGCGCCATCCAGCCGCGCTTGCACCTCGGCCACTGCCGTCTCCAGCGCGCCGGTGTTGAGACGGCAGCCCCGCGACCCCTTCCCCAGATCCTGGCTGATCCGCAGCACGGGCCCGTCCGGGAGGACCCGCAGGTCCATGTCGCATTTCGACCGGTCGAGCCGTTCAAGATTCGTCTGCACCGTCCCGGCCAGTCGCAGGCCCGCATCCTCGAGTTGGCTGGCGACCCCGGCCAGAAGCTCGTCGGTCCGGCCCCGGCCGGCCAAGGTCACATATCCCAGTCGCATCGCGTCCTCCGTCCGATCGGGCCCCGCCGGGTGCGGCGAGGGCGCAGGGAGTGGTCAGCCGTCGCGTCACATAGGCTGACGCAGTCACGGCGGCCATGCAAGGCGGCCCTGGGGCTGGACCCGTCGCGCCCGCCATCCTAGCCTGCCGCATGGACCCGATCTTTTCGCCCCGCCCCCTCCCCCTCCTCCCGGTCATCGGCCGCGACGGGGGCTATCCCGTGGCCCGCATCTTCTGCGTCGGCCGCAACTACGCCGCCCATGCCGCCGAGATGGGGAACGAGGTCGACCGGGAGGAGCCGTTCTGGTTCACCAAGTCCTGCTTCGCGATGATCCCCTCCGGCAGCGCCCTGCCCTACCCGCCCGGGACCCGCGACCTCCACCACGAGGTCGAGCTGGTAGTGGCCCTGGGCGAGGACGGGGAGCCCATCGCCCTGGGGTGCGGCCTCGACATGACGCGCCGCGACCTTCAGGCCCGCGCCAAGGAAGGCCGCAAGCCCTGGGACACCTCCAAGGACTTCGAGGGCTCGGCCGTCATCGGGGCCCTGACCCCGGGCGCGGACACCAGCGGCCGTACGATCCGCCTCCTCGTCAACGGCGCGGTCCGGCAGGAGGCGCCCCTGTCCGACATGGTCCGGGACCTGCCCGACCTGCTCGATCACCTGCGCGGGCTCTACCGGCTCGGCTCGGGGGACCTCATAATGACGGGCACGCCCGCAGGCGTCGCCGCGGTCGGGCCCGGCGACGAGCTGGTGGGGGAGATCGACGGACTGGCCCCGGTGCACCTGTCCATCGGCGACCCGGCCTGAACCCCTCATGGGACAGGGTGTGACTACCCCTCTGCCCCACCGCGTCCGAGTGAGAGGGCGCCCGTGACCCGCGCCCTCGTCATCTACTGCCACCCGCGCGAGGGCAGCTTCACCGCCGCCGTCCGCGACGTGGTCCTCCGCCGCCTCGCCGCCGCCGGGGCCGAGGTGCGGCTCACCGACCTTTACGCCGAAGGGTTCGACCCGGTCCTCACGGGCGCCGAGCTGGAGCGCTACCTCGACGCGCCCGCCAACCGCGCGCCGGTGGACCGGCACTGCGCCGACCTCCTGTGGTGCGACACGCTGATCTTCGTCTACCCGACCTGGTGGTACGGGCTCCCCGCGATGCTCAAAGGCTGGCTCGACCGGGTGCTGCTGCCCGACGTGGCCTTCCTGATGCCCGACGCCCGGAACGACGGCATCCGCCCGAATCTGCGCCACATCCACCGACTCGGCGTCTTCACCACCTGCGGCGCGAGCTGGTGGGTGACGCTCATCGTGGGGGCTCCGGGCCAGCGGACGATCCGGCGAGGCCTAGGCCTCCTATGCCGTCCCCGGCATCGGAGCGTCCTTGCCGCGCATTACCGCATGGACAGCTCCACGCCTGAGAGCCGGCAGCAGCATCTGGACCGGGTCGCGGCCCGGATGGACCGGCTCCTTCGCTCCGCAGGGTGACGCGCGCCCCAGGAAGGAGCACGGCCTGCTAAGCCTTCCGAGGCGGGAGTGACCATCACGGACCGCCCACCCCACCGCACGACGATTCGCGCAACCCCGCCCCGGATCTCGCCTAAGGCAGTCGTTGCTCATGCGTTTCCTGCATGGCGGGCTTGCCAATCCCCCGGATTGTGCAACTGCAGCAAAAGGCCCACATCCCCTTTCGAGAGCGCCGTACGGGCGCATCCCCGCAAGCCGGTCCGTCGGCGGCGGGAAGCCTGAAGGAGGCAAACATGGCCTACGTGACCGACACCCCGATCGCCGTCGAAGTCGTCTCGCTCCCCCGCTACATCCGCTGGATCCGCGAAGACCTGACCAAGCGGCTCGACCGCTACCGCCTGTATCGCACGACCCTCGCCGAGCTCGCGACCCTCAGCGACCGCGAATGCGACGACTTGGGCATCGACCGCTACTCGCTGCGCGAAGTGGCCCGTCAGGCGGCTTACGGCGCCTGATTTCTCAGGGCCAGGGGCTCTCGACCGGCTCGCCGGGGCGGAGAGCCCGGAACCGCTCGGGCGGCAGCTTATGCCGTCCCAAGGCCGCCTCCAACTCGCGAGGCGGCGCATCCACCGCCTCCCAAGTGAGCTGAAACGTCCCCCAGTGGTGGCCGAAGGCCTGCTTCGCCCCGCAGTCGAGCATGATCCGCACGGCCTCGTCCGGATCGACGTGCTGGCCCCCCACATACCAGCGGGGCTCGTAGGCTCCGATGGGAATCAGCGCCACGTCCGGCGCCCCGTGAACTTCGCGAATCCGTTGGAAGATGCGCCCGTCCCCGTAGGCCGTGTCGCCCACGTGATAGAGCACGCCGCCGCTCGCGTCCTTGAGGACGAACGAGCCCCAGAGCGCCATGCGCCGATCAAGCAGGCTCCGCCCAGACCAGTGATGGGCGGGCTCCACCTGCACCCAAAGCCGGTCCGACAAGGCCATCCCCTCGCCCCAGTCCAGCGCCTCCACCGTGATCCCGGGATCGTAGCGGCGGATCACGGCGTCGTTCCCGAGCGGCGTGACGATCCTGGGCCGGAACCTGTGCCACAGCCGGGCGATCCCCGGCCCGTCAAGATGGTCCCAGTGATTGTGGCTGATGAGGACCGCGTCGATGGGTGGAAGGTCCTCCCACCGCACGCCCGGCTCGTGCGCCCGGCGCGGGCCTGACCCCGCCCATGGACCTAGCCATTCGGCAAAGACCGGGTCGATCAGGATGTTGAGCCCGGCCACCTGTACGAGAAGGCTCGAGTGCCCGATGGGACTGATGCGAAGACCGTCCACCCGCGCGGGCGGTCGGTCCTGCGGGATGGCGCGCGGCGGCGCGGACCGGAACCGGGCTACCTGCCCCGCCACGAAGCGGAGATGCGCGCTGGGTGGACGCACAGGCAGTTCGTTGGGCGAGGTAAAGCGCTCCCCGTCGAAATGGTCCGTAACCGGTCCCTGGTAGTAGGCGTTGCGTCGCATGATGCTCCTTCCGATCGGGGGCAGCTAGCCCGGCAGGACGCAGGATCACGCGCTGGACCTGGACTGGACCACTATCTCTTGAAACGCCCGCACACCCGTCCGACCCCACCAGATCCGCTACCTCAACTTCCTCGTCATCCTGTCCATTCCCGTCTGGGCCTCCATCGCGGCCCAGCTTCGACGACGCTACGGCGAAACGGGGCGGGCGCTCTATTCTGTGGCGGCCGTTGCGGTGGTCCTCCTGTCCACGCCCCAGTCGCTGGCGCAGGTCCTGGGGGTCGCGGCGCCCTGGCTGACCGACAATGGGAGCGAAACGGCCACGACACGCAGGAGCGTCTTCGACTGCTTCTCCCGAGAGGAATTTGCGAGCCTGTCCTCGGTCCCGCCGGGGCGGGTCGCGGCGACGGCGAATCTCGGCTCCGACATCCTGCTGTGGTCGGACCATTAGGTCCTGTCCGCCCCGTTCCACCGGAACGAGGCCGGGATGATGGCGCAGCTTCGGGTGAAACTTGCGCAGGACCCCGAGGAGGCGGCCCGCCTGCTCCGGGCACAGGAGGTCGACTACCTCCTCCTGTGCAGCGAAGATCCCGAACTTCACATCCCTGAAAAGGGCCGGGATGGCGAGGTTCCGCTCCTTGTCCGTGTCCTGCAGGGCGAGGTGGCGATCCCCGGGTTCCCCCTCCTGCGAGAGCAGGGCAATTTCCTCATCTACGGTTCGGCAGTGGACGGCCCAGGCTGAAGGGGGGTGAAGCGGTGTCCGGCACCGTCTGCCGGAATGGCTAGGCTTGCGAGGCGATTTCTCTCTGGCTCTGAATGCATCCGGGAAACCGATGGCGTAGGCGGGCCGCACCTAGCCCCACCACCGATTTCGTCTCTCCAGCTCCTGTCACCGCCGAAGGGCATGGCGGGCAAGGAACGCTGCCTCGATGCAGCCCCCGGCAGCCCTGTCAGCACAGCAACGGTGCGGAAAGACAGCCCTAGCCCACGTCACGGCGCCGTTACAGGCAACGACGAATCCAAATCTGCCATCATTGTTTCCTGAAACCGCCGCAATGGACTGGCACCCGGCCGCGCACCCCGCGATCAAGGAAAGGAACACCCAGATGGCCACGCTCGGACCTCACCGGCCCAGGACGGGCTGGGCACTGCGCTGGATCCGGCAAGCGGCCGCGCTGTGCGTCGCAGCCCCGATAGCCTTCCTGACGCTGGGCATCGCAGTCCTGGTTCTGGGCGTGCTCGGGCTGGCGATCCACCGGGTCGTGCCTGGTCTGGGCGGCACCGTCTTGGCGGCGGGCCTCGTGGCGCTGGCGGTGCTGCCGGTGGCGATGGTCTCGAACCACCTTCTTGCGGCCGATGGGCGGGGATGGCGGGGTGTCGGCGAAATGGCCGGGGTGGTCCGGCCGATGCTGCTGCCGGTCTTCGCCGTCGCCGGGGGCCAGGGCCTGCTCGCGGCCTGCGCGCCCGGGACTGCCGCCGATCTCACCTCCCTGTCAGAGTTGGAGGCGGTCATGAAGCTGGGGCTCACGGCCTATATCGGCGCGGTCACGGTCATGGCGGTCCTGAACGTCTTCTGGCTCGGCTCCTGCGCGGCACTGGGGCTGGAGCCGTCGGAGGCCTGGAGCCTTCAGGAGATCATCTCCAAGCGGGAGGGGACCGTGTTCCTCACGCTGCTGCTGGTCACGCTGGTCGCGGGGCAACTCCTCCTCCTCATTCATCCGGCGCTGGGGCTGGTGGCGCTGCTGGCCTATCAGGCCTGGAACTACGTGGCCGGACGCGAGGTCCTTGGTGGGATGGACGAGAACGGCACGCCCGAGGGCGCGGTCGACCGGGGCGCGCTGTCTGCCTGAGCCCTGCTCCACGGGCGAGCGGGGCATGCGGATGCCCGGACCGGAAGGGCCAGGGGGCGAACTGCAAGGGACGGGGCGGGTTGCGGTCTCTGCCCGCCCCTGATCTGCTCGGGGGTGCCCCTTCCCGACACGAGTACGCTCCTCATGACCCTTGCCGACCTGATCGTCACCAACGCCCGCATCCTGACGATGGACGAGGCCGCCCCACGGGCCGAGGCCATCGCCGTCTCGGGCGGACGCATCCTGGCGGTAGGCACGGCGTCGGAGATCGAGGCACATCGGGGACCCGCGACCGAAGTGATCGAAGGAGGCGGAGCGATGCTGCTACCGGGCTTCTTCGAGAATCACTGCCATGTGTTCCAGGGCGGGGCCGAGCTGGGGCACCTTCAGCTCACCGAAGTGATGGGCCAGGAGGCCGTGGCGCAAGCCGTTCGCGCCTATGCCGAGGAGCGTCCCGGGACCGGGCTGCTCGTGGCGCAAGGGGCGGATTACGGAATCTTCGGCCGCCCCACGATGCGGCAGGACCTCGACCTCCTCCTGCCGGACCGGCCCTTCGCGATGGTGGCGGGCGACCACCACACCGTCTGGGCCAACACCCCTGCCCTCCTGGCCGCGGGCCTCCTCCATGGCCGCGACACGCCCCCGGGGTCGGAGGTGGTGATGGGCCCGGACGGCCTTGCAACGGGCGAACTACGCGAACGTCCCGCCTTCGACCGGGTCATGGAGATGGCGGGCACGAAGCGCGCGAGCCTCGGCCTAGCCACCGGCGGGGAGCCTGATCTCCAGCCCAGCCCAGAGGAGCGTGCCGCTGACCGGGAGATGCTCCTCGCCGGGCTGCGGCACCTCGCCGCCCACGGAATCACGAGCGCCGTCAACATGGATGGCAATCTCTACACCCTGGAACTCCTGCGGGAGCTACGGGACGAGGGCCGCCTGCCGGTGCGCGTCAAGGTCGCCTTCCACTTCAAGCCCTGGATGGACCTGTCCGTGCTCGACAAAGCCAGCGCCATGGCGCGGGACTGGCAGGACGACTGGCTGTCCTCGGGCTTCGTCAAGCTGTTCGTGGACGGGGTGATCGACAGCGGCACCGCGCTCCTGACCGAGGACTATCCCGGCCGGCCCGGCTGGCGTGGAGAGCCGCTGTTCGACGCCGCCCGGTTTGCGAAGATCGCCGTCGAGGCTGACCGTCGCGGCCTCCAGATCGCCGTGCACGCCATTGGGGACGGGGCCGTGCGCATCGTCCTCGACGGCTACGAGGCCGCGCGCGCCGCCAACGGCCCGCGCGACAGCCGCCACCGGATCGAGCATATCGAACTTATCCATCCCGACGACGTGCCGCGCCTGCGGGCCTTGGGCGTCGTCGCCTCGGTCCAGCCGCCGCATCCGCCCGGGGCGATGGACCTGCCGCTGGAGCCCACCGTGAGCCAGATCCCTCGCCACCGTTGGGCCGATGCCTATCGGTGGAAAAGCCTCGACGCGCCCCTGGTCTTCGCCTCGGACTGGCCCGTATCGGACGTGGCGGTGCTGCGCGGGATCAGGGCGGCGGTCTGCCGGCAGCCCTGGACCGAGGACCTGCCCGACGAGCGCGTGGGCCTGATGGACACGCTCGCGGCCTATACGCGGACCGGGGCCTGGGCTTCCCATGCGGAGGATCGAACCGGCCGCCTACGGGCCGGGATGCTCGCGGACCTCGTGCTCCTGTCCGGTGACATAGAGGCGACCCCGCCCGAGGAGATCGACCAACTATCCGTCACCCTGACCGTCTGCGGCGGGAAGGTCACACATCGGGGGGCCTGATGCGCGAAGACGGGGCCCCGGAACCGGGCGCTTGCCGCAAGCCGATCCGTAGGCCGACACCCCGCTGGGCTAGCCCAGAAACTGCTTGTGGCCGGGGCATGAGGGCACAGTCCCTTGAGGTGAGAGAACGACGGACCCGCCACCCACGCCTGTTCCGGCAGGGGGCCGGGGCCACCCTTTGGCGCAGCATTGGCAACGGCAGCAGGACGGGACATGGCTGACGAGCGGGCCGAGCTTCGGATCGGCATTCTGTCCGACACTCACGGCCTCCTGCGGCCCGAAGCGCTGGAGCATCTGCGGGGCGCGGATCACATTATTCATGCCGGCGACATTGGTGCCAGCGGGATCATCGAGGCTCTGGAAGCCATCGCGCCCACGACAGCCATCCGGGGCAACGTGGACACCGCATCCTGGGCGGCGCGCTTTCCGGAGACCGCCACGATCCACCTCGCAGGGCTGCGGATCCATGTCCTGCACGACCGCAAGGCGCTCGACCCGGGCGTCCTTGAGGGCGTCGTCGATGTCGTCATCTCGGGCCACTCCCATCGCCCCGGGATCAAGAGGTCCGGGAGCGTCCTGTTTCTCAACCCGGGGAGCGCGGGGCCGCGCCGCTTCCGCCTCCCCGTGACGGCCGCGACCCTCCTGGTCGGCCCTGGAGGGCTCCGTCCGGAGATCCGCACGATTCTGCCGTAGCGGCTAGCAGGACGACACCACTGAGTGCCTAGGACTGGTGGGCCGGGAGCCGTGCCGAACGCCGCAGCACGCCGTAGCCGATCAACCATGGCCACCGGCCGCCAAGCACCTCTCCGAGCGCCGCAACATCACATTGAACCGTATTCATCGAAGCGAGACAGGCCTTCAGCTCGAAGCACCCGGTTCGCATCGAAGGCACGTCAGCCTCTGGGAAACAGGATGACAGATGCCAGCGGGCCGGCCTCAAGGAGCATCAGCGGCATTGCGGGCACGACCCAAGGGGTCGTGGCTCTAACTGGCCCGTGCACCTGGACCGGATGGTGCAGTTCTGGTGCGCGGTCGCTCTGTTAAGCGGGCGCCATCATGCTTACCCATACAAATTCATGGGCGACTGGGCATCAGGGCTGCCCATATCCACCGCTGGCTCGACCTCTCTTGCATTAGCGCGCGGGAGATTGGCCCCCCAGGAAGCGGCTTCGCATCTGATCGTGCGGGCCGAGCGCATCGCCTTGACTCGTGAGAGCGCAATCTAAGCCGTCCAGGATCGGAGCCTTCGCACGCCGGAGGCCCCTGCCCTGACCAACTGACGTCCCGAGCTTCCCCTCCGACTCCCGAGCGCCTCAAGGCGTCATCCGGCGAACGGTCCAGCTCTCGCAGTTACGGAACAGAGGCAGCAACGCGGGCCCCGTCGGGAGGGGACCGCTCGGACTTATCGTAAAACGGAAGATAACGCCTTCACTCGTGACGGTCAGAGCCGCTGCGACCCAGGACGGGCCGCGCTCACCTCGTGGTCCGGAGGAGATCCTGCCGATCTCCTCTGCCCCCTTCTCGCTCAGTTCACCTTCTGGCGTGCCATCCCTTGCTGGTACCGCTCGCGCGCGGCCTTGAGCGTGTCGGTGGTTCCCACTTCGGGGACGGCCACGTCCCACCAGGCGCCGCCCACGCCGGGGCCGGTGACGGCTTCGGTGTCGATGACCAGCACGGTGGGGATCTGACGCTCCCGTGCGGCCACGATCCCGGCTTCCAGTTCGGCGAGGCTCCCGGCCTTCACGGCGTGCGCCCCCATGGAGGCCGCGTGGGCCACGAAGTCGATCTCGGGCTGCGCCTCGATCCGGGAGTCCTTGTACATGTTGTTGAACTCGGCCCCTCCGCACGCCTGCTGGAGGCGGTTGATGCAGCCGTAGCCCCGGTTGTCGGTGAGCACGACCGTGAAGGGCACGCGCATCATGACGGCGGTGGCGAGCTCGGAGTTCGCCATCATGTAGGAGCCGTCGCCCACGAAGCAGATGACATCGCGTTCGGGCGCGGCCATCTTGATGCCCATGGCGCCCGCGACCTCGTAGCCCATGCAGGAGTAGCCGTACTCCATGTGGTAGCCGCCCGGGGCCGAGCGCCAGAGGATCTGGAGCGCTCCTGGCATTGTCCCGGCCGCGCACATCACCACCGTCTTGTCGGTCGCCACGCGGCTCACCGCCCCGATCACCTGCCCGTCGTTGGGCAGCGCATTGGCCCCCTCCGCCGTCCCGTCCGTCCCGGGCGCGGCAAAGACGCGGTCGGTGAGGCCGAACCATGCCTCGCGCGACGCGAAGT
>CADCUU010000189.1 GCA_902805995.1 uncultured Rubellimicrobium sp. | reverse complement strand
CCCATGATCTCGGACGACCTGCGCCGGCAGGCCGACAACTTCATCGACCTCGAAGACCTCAAGGACGTCGTGGGCCGCCCCCCGCGCGAGCCGCGGCCCGAAGGCACCGCCGAGCGTCGCTGGCCCCGCGACCCCGCCACGGCGGAAGTTGCGGCCACACCGGTTCCGGCCGAGGAGTGAACGGGCCGATGCCGGGGGACAAGCCGCCGCTCACGCTCCACCTCGCGGCCCCGCGGGGCTTCTGCGCGGGGGTGGACCGGGCCATCCGCATCGTGGAGCTCGCTTTGGAGAAGTGGGGCGCTCCGGTCTATGTCCGCCACGAGATCGTCCATAACCGCACGGTCGTGGACGGCCTTCGCGCCAAGGGGGCGGTCTTCGTGGAGGAGGTCCACGAAGCCCCCGCCGACCGGCCCATCGTCTTTTCGGCCCATGGCGTCGCAAAGTCCGTGCCGCTTGAGGCCTCCTCGCGCAACATGATCCAGGTGGACGCCACCTGCCCGCTCGTCACGAAGGTCCATATCGAGGCCGGACGCCACCACGAGCAGGGGCGACAGCTCGTGATGATCGGTCATGCTGGCCACCCGGAGACGGTGGGCACCATGGGCCAACTCCCCGAGGGGGAGGTCCTTCTCGTGGAGGACGTGGCGGATGTGGACCGTCTAGAGGTCCGCGACCCCGCCCGCCTTGCCTTCGTGACGCAGACCACGCTGTCGGTGGACGACACCGCCGAGATCGTGGCCGCGCTCCAGCATCGGTTCCCGCTGATCGAGGGCCCCGCGCGCGAGGACATCTGCTACGCCACCACGAACCGTCAGGTGGCGGTCAAAGCCATGGCGCCGTCCTGCGAGGCGATCCTCGTGGTGGGGGCGCCCAACTCCTCGAACTCGCGCAGGCTCGTGGAGGTCGCGCGCAAGGCGGGCTGCCCCTACGCCCAGCTGATCCAGACCGCGGCGGAGATCGACTGGCGCGCCCTGGAGGGCGCCCGTTCCATCGGCCTCACCGCAGGGGCCTCCGCGCCCGAAGCGCTGGTGAACGAGGTCATCGTAGCCTTGCGCGTGCGGCACGAGGTGACGGTGCTTCCCGTCGTCACCGCCGAGGAGAATGTGGAGTTCAAGGTCCCCCGGATCCTGCGGGAGCCTGTGTGAGAGGCTGGCCCGACCTCGGGAGGCGGGCCGCGCCCTTGGGAGGGGACGAGGCTGCCGTGAACCGCCCTTCTATCGTGACCAGAAATTCGTGGACCCAAGGCACCGGGCATGGAGGCAGGTTCCCCATGACCCCGGCAGCGATATCCCCGGCCGTCCGTTGCGTGGCTCCCCGACCATTCGGAGAGCGGTCGTGATCCGTGTGCCCCTGGCGCCGCTCCTCCTGGGCCTGTCCGGCGTGCTCCCCTTTGCTTGGGGGGCGCTGACCATCCTTGTGCCTGCTTTTGGAGACTGGAGCCTCGACCTGCTAGGCCTGCGCCTGACCGGGCGAACGCTCCTCGTCCTTTACGGCACGATCATCCTCAGCTTCATGTCCGGAACGGTCTGGGGCTTTGCGACCCGCGCAGAAGGGCGACATGCCGCCGTGCTCTACGCCCTGTCCACGGGGCCCGCGCTTTGGGCGCTGTTCCTGGGGTTCTCCACCGTGGTGCTCGCGCTGGGGTTCCTAGCTCTTCTTCTGCTGGACCGTCACGCCCAGCGGGCGGGCCTCGCGCCGCCATGGTGGATACGCCTTCGGCTTCTGCTGACGGCGCTTGTCGTCCCCTGCCTCTGCGTCGGTCTACCCTGAGCGGGCTGTTTGATCCTCGTCAAGGACGGGATCACGGATCCGTGCGTGGATGGGGCGCAACCACGGAAGGACAGACCATGAACCACAACCACCGCAGGGTCCTCCACAGCCTCTTCGCCCATCCTATCCCGAGCAACCTCCACCTGATCGAGGTCGAGGCCGTCCTGCGGGAGCTTGGGGCGGAGGTGGGCCATACGGGCCATGGCCGCTTCAGCGCCACGCTGGGGAACCAGCGCGTCACCCTGCATGGCGGCAACAACGACTTGTCGCGCGACGAGGTCGTACAGGTCCGCAAGGCGCTGGAGGCCGTGGGAATCGAGCCCGCGCGCGACTACCCGATTTGACATCGGGACAGCTTCGGCGGCTGCGGATTGCGGCCGCCGCAAGGGCGAGCTAGGCCACGCGTCCCGACCGCTGTACAGGACCCGCGCCCATGCCCTCCCTCTTCGCCTTCACCGATGGCGCCTGCTCCGGCAATCCCGGCCCGGGCGGCTGGGGGGCCCTTCTCCAGGCCCGCGAAGGCGACGCGGTCGTCAGGGAGCGTGAGCTCAAGGGCGGCGAGGGGATGACAACCAACAACCGTATGGAGCTTCTGGCCGCGATCAACGCGCTGGAGGCTCTGGAGAAGCCCTCTGAGATCACCGTCGTGACCGACTCGGCCTATGTAAAGGGCGGGATCACGGAATGGATCCGCAACTGGAAGCGGCGCGGCTGGCGCACCTCCGGCGGGGACCCCGTCAAGAACGAGGACCTCTGGCGTCGCCTCGAGGAGGCCGCCTCGCGCCACAAGGTCGTCTGGCGCTGGATCAAGGGCCATGCCGGCCATGCCGAGAACGAGCGCGCTGATGCCTTGGCCCGCGCCGGGATGGCACCGTTCAAGACCCGCTGAACCGCAGGCTGCTGGGATGGCCCGGAGCCACTCGCACCGGACCTGTGCGGTGAGGTCGGGACCTTCGGGGTCCAGCGCCGTCCAAACCAGTTAAGACAAGCGCAACGCGGCATGTCGTGAATGGTCCTCCTTCAGGCGCCGATCGCCCTCGGCATTCCCAGCCGAGGCGGTACTTGTCACAGCATCTGCCCTCCGCGCCGCGCGTCCGTGCCGGCTTGCCCCTTCCGGGACATGCCTCATCGCGGAATGTTGACGCAGCACAACGTTGGCCCGAACGGGAAAGCGTAGGGTCTCCTCAACTCCAAACAGATGGAACGAAGGAGATACGACATGCTGACGCGCAGAGCTGCCCTGATGGTGGGCGCGGGCCTCGCGGCCGCGCCGATGCTGGTCCAGACCGCCGCCGCGAACGAGAGCCTGGACACCTCGGCCGCGACCCCGGTCGACCTTTCGACCCTGCCCCGAATCCGGCACGAACTGGCGGTTCCGCCCTTCGTCCATGCGCACGAGCAGGTGGCCTCGACCGGCCCGCGGATCGTCGAGTTCACGATGGATATCGTGGAGAAGGAGATCCAGATCTCCGACGACGCCTACCTGCAGGCGATGACCTTCAACGGCTCGATCCCTGGCCCGATGATGGTGGCGCACGAAGGCGACTACGTGGAACTGACGCTCCGCAACCCCGCCACCAACATGATGCAGCACAACATCGACTTCCACGCGGCCACCGGCGCGCTGGGCGGCGGGGCCCTGACCCTCATCAACCCCGGCGAGCAGACCGTGCTGCGCTTCAAGGCGACCCGCGCGGGCGTGTTCACCTACCACTGCGCGCCGGGCGGCCCGATGATCCCTTGGCACGTCGTGTCGGGCATGTCGGGCACGATCATGATCCTGCCGCGCGACGGCCTCAAGGACCAGTTCGGCCAGCCCGTCGCCTATGACCGCGTGGCCTATATAGGCGAGAACGACTTCTACGTGCCGCGCGCCGAGGACGGGACCTACAAGCGCTTTGCCGACGTGGGCGAAAGCTATCCCGACACCCTGGAGGTGATGAACCGGCTGATCCCCACTCATGTCGTCTTCAACGGCCGGGTCGGCGCGCTGACGGGCGACAACGCCCTGACCGCCAAGGTCGGCGAAAGGGTGCTCTTCGTCCACAACCAGGCGAACCGCGACACCCGTCCGCACCTGATCGGCGGCCACGGCGACCTCGTCTGGGAGCAGGGCAAGTTCCACAACCCGCCCGCCGTGGACCTGGAAACCTGGTTCATCCGCGGCGGATCGTCGGGGGCGGCGCTCTACAAGTTCCTCCAGCCCGGGCTTTACGCCTACGTGAACCACAACCTGATCGAGGCCGTGAACCTCGGCGCCACCGCCCATATCAAGGTCGAGGGCGAGTGGAACAACGACCTCATGGAGCAGGTCCAGGCCCCCGCGCCCTACGAGGCCACCTGACAGGCCGGGCGCCCTGCTTCGGCTGGGGAAGGACCGAAGCAGGGAGGGGGGGCGGCCGGCAACGGCCGCCCCTTTCCGTTCAGGGGACATGATTCAAGGAGGATGCGATGAAACTCTCGGTGGTCTTGGCGCTCGTCGCTCTGGGGGTCGGGGCGCCCGGCCTGACGTTCCGGCCCGCAGGTCCTTCGGTGCCCTCGCCCGAGATCGTGGAGGTGCCCGCCGGGTCCTGGGACTGGCGCCCCGCCGGGGTCTGGCGCCAGGACGGGCGGCAGGTGGACCCGCCTCTGCGGCATCTTTCCACCGACGAGCCTCTTCGCATCATGCGCTTTCAGGTGAGCCGGGGCGACTACGCGATCTGCGTGGCCGAGGGAGCCTGCCTTGCTGCCGAGTCCGGCCCCGCTGATGTGCCACAGACCGACGTGAGCTGGCATGACGCATCGGCCTATGCGGGTTGGCTGTCGGAGCGGACGGGGGACGACTGGCGCCTGCCCACTGACGCAGAATGGCAGCGCGCCGCTGCCGAACGCTTCGCAGACGACGCGCTGGGCGAGAGCACCGACTTCGCTGGGCGCTGGCTCGCGAAGTACGAGCAGGAGGCTTCGGTTGAAGCCGATGCCACGCTTCGTCCCCGGGGTGGTTGGGGAGAGAACTCGCAGGGTCTGGCCGATCTTGCGGGGAGCGTGTGGGAGTGGACGGCGGACTGTCCAGTGACGGGCACGCTTGACCGCTCGGGCGAAGAGATCTCGCGCAACGACTTCTGCGGGGCGCGCGTGGTCGAGGGGCGGCACCGCGCCGTGGTGATCGACTTCGTGCGGGACGCGAGTGCCGGGGGCTGCGCGGCTGGCGTGCCGCCGGACCACCTGGGCTTCCGCCTCGTCCGCGAGGAGTGAGGCGTCGGAGCGCGGAGAGCCCCGGCATCCTCTGCCGGGGCCCTTTCCCGTGTCAGCGTTGTGGTGTCAGGAGTTGGGGCGCCGCGCCGCCACGCGCGGCTGAACGAGCCACGGCCCGACCCGCAGGACGAAGAGCGCGAAAGCCATCGTCCAGAGCGCCGCCGCCCAGGTCAGCCCCGACAGGCCGAGGAGAGACACCTCGGGAAGGACGGCCCGCAGAGTC
>CADCUU010000188.1 GCA_902805995.1 uncultured Rubellimicrobium sp. | reverse complement strand
CTTGGATGGCGATCACATC
Source organism: uncultured Rubellimicrobium sp. (assembly GCA_902805995.1). Taxonomy (GTDB): domain Bacteria; phylum Pseudomonadota; class Alphaproteobacteria; order Rhodobacterales; family Rhodobacteraceae; genus Rubellimicrobium. Next base: position 5,247 of record CADCUU010000188.1, on the reverse strand, counting down.
CCCATCGGCGAGCCCGACCACGAGAAGCGGCCATAGAGCGCATAAAGTACGAGGGTCGCGCCGAGAAGGATGATGCCCAAGGCCCCCGCCATGCTCCAGTTCGCGGTCTCGAGCGCGTAGAAGGCGATCGTGCCCGAGATCATCTGATCACCGGGGCCGCCAAGGAGAGCGGGCGTGATATAGTAGCCGATAGCCACCATGAAGACGAGCAGCACCCCAGACAGGACCCCCGGCATGGCCAACGGCAGCAGGACGCGCCGGAACGCCGTCCAGGGCGGCGCGCCCAGGGAGGCCGCGGCCGGCATCAGGGTGCGGGGGATGGTGATGAGCACCGTATAGATGGGCAGGACCATAAAGGGCAGCAGGACGTGGGTCATGGCGATCACCACGCCGACACGGTTGAAGATCAGAGGAAGCGGCGCCTTGATCACCCCCAGCGCCAGGAGGACATCGTTCACCACGCCGTTGTCCTGCAGCACGATGTACCACGCCGCCGTTCGCACGAGGAGCGAGGTCCAGAGCGGCAGCAGAACCGCGACCAGCATCGCGTTCCGACGCCAGCCCGAGACCGAGGCGGCGATCAGCGCGTAAGGGAGGCCCAGCACGAGGCAGCACAGGGTGATCGTGGCGCTGATCGTGAAGGTGCGCCAAAGGATCACGCGGTTGGCCGATGCCTCTGGCGGGAGCGGCGCGATGCTGCCCCCCTCATCGCGGCCAAGGTCGAAGGCCGCGAGCAGGTTCCGGTCGGTGTAGGGCCGCAGCGCCGAGCGGATCGTGTTCCAGTAGGCGCGCTCCTCCCACCGGGGATCGATGCTAGCGAGGGCGGGCGGGGCGTTCTCGGGCGCACTGCGCGCCGCCTCGGCCGTGGCCGAGATGAGGGACCGGAAGCCCGGCACCGCAGAGTTGAGCCGGCCCACCGCGCCACCCAACGTGCGCCGATCAACGACGCGGAGGTCCGCGAGAAGAGCCGCCTCGATCTCCGGCCCGGGCAGGCCCGTCCCGTCCCACCCCGGCATCGCCGCGGCCGTCCCTGGGAAGGCCCCGGCGACGGACTCGTTGCGCACGGCGGTCGTCAGCACGCTCACCAAGGGCCAGACGAAGAACACGGCGAGAAAAAGCACCAGCGGTGCTAGCAGGAGAGCCGCGCGAAGGCGAGCAGCCGAACGGCGGCTCATGACGGCATCCCGGCGCGAGGCAGGATCGGGGCGGAGCGAGGTACGGCCATCGGTGTCCTGGAGGGTGGTGCAGGCAGCGAAGGATGGACCCCTCGCTGCCTTGGGAATGTCCCTAAAGGGCCGTCACTGCGCCAGCCAGGCGTCGAAGCGGGCGTTCAATGCCTCGATGTTGTCCACCCAGAAGTCGCCGTCGAGTTCGAGCGCACCTTCGAGGTTGGCCTCGGCCGTGGGGAGCTTGGCCTGAAGCTCGGGCGGGACCAGGGCCGCGGCCTCGACCACGGGCAGGCCATAGGTGATGTAGTTGGGAAGCTTGGCCTGATGCTCGGGCTCGTTGGTGAAGTTGAGGAAGTCATAAGCCGCGTCCACGTTCGGGCTTCCGGCAAGGATCACCCAGCTGTCCACGGCATAGACGCTGCCCGGCCAGACGATCTGGAGGTTGGTGCCCTCGGTCGTGTTCAGCCCCTCGAGGCGGCCGTTGTAGGCGGAGGTCATGACGACCTCTCCGGCAGCGAGGAGCTGGATCGACTGGGCCCCGGCTTCCCACCAGATCACGTCGCCCTTGATCTCATCGAGCTTGGCGAAAGCGCGGTCCACGCCCTCCGGACTGCGCAGGACGTCATAGACCTCGGCCGCCGGGACGCCGTCCGCCATGAGCGCGAATTCGAGGGCATATTTGGGCCCGCGCCGCAGGCCGCGCTTGCCGGGGAAGGTTTCGGTATCCCAGAAGTCAGCCCAGCTCGTTGGCGGGGTCGCGAGCTTGTCGGCGTCGTAGCTGAGGCCGGTGGACCAGAGGATGGCGCCCACGCCGCATTCGTGGACGGCGGCGGGAACGAAGCGGTCCTGCCCGCCCAAACGGTCCCAGTCGATGGGCTCGTAGAGGCCGTCGGCGCAGCCCAGCATCAGCTCCTCAGTCTCGACCTGGACCATGTCCCAGCTCGGCTCGCCAGACTGCATCTGGGCGGCGATCACGCCGTAGCCGCCGTCCCAGGACTCCTCGATCAGCGGCGTCCCAGTCTCAGCGGTGAAGGGCTCGAAGAAAATCTCGCGCTGGGCGTCCTGGTAGTTGCCGCCCCAGGAAACCACCGTGAGGTCCCGGGCAGCCGCAGGCGCCGCGAGCGCGAGGAACGACGCCGCCGCGAGTCCCAGGCGTTGGATGTATGGTGTCATGCTCTTTCCCTGTCGAAGTTAGCTGTTGCCGGGCGCGCTGCTGGCGCCCTTGATTCGTTGATTCGCCAACGATCCCAATGGAGCGGCCCGGGCCGCGAAAGTCACTCCCCCCGAACCCGTTCCCAGCCAAACGAGCAGGCATTTCAGCCAGATCGCCACATGGTATCGGGAGCTTAGGGCCCCGTGGGTAACGGGTCGCGTTAGCCGCGGCCCCCCCTGGACGGTGCTGCCGGGCGGGGCTCTTACCCGCTTGACCGCCCCTCTCCGAGGGTCAGGTGCTCGCGCTGTGGACACTGTATCGACCTCCTCGGTCCTTTACCAAGCATGAGGTATTGCCATGTCGACAATCACGATTCCGCTCTCGTTCTGATGTTCGGCGGGGTCGCCCAAGCCCACGACGTCTTGCCCGCGCCGGAGGATGCCCCTGTCCCGGCAGAGATCGCCCCTATCTACGCCACCGACGAGGACCTGCGACAGGTCGCGCAGGATCTGTTCGACGTCACCCTCCCAACTGCCCCTCAGTCGGACGCCATCGAGGCGACCCGGCGGGAGCTTGGCGCCGCGCGGTTCTTTGACCCGCGCATGTCTTCGTCGGGCCTTTTCTCCTGCCAGAGCTGCCACAACGTCGGGATAGGGGGCGTCGACGCGCTGCCGACCTCGATCGGGCATGGCTGACAGAAGGGGCCGCGCAATGCACCCACCGTCTAGAACGCGCCCTTCGATGACGCCCAGTTCTGGGACGGTCGCGCGGCCGACCTGGCCGAACTGGCGATAGGCCCCGTGCAGGCCGCCGTCGAGATAAACAACACCCCAGACCAAGTGGTGGCGACGCTCAATTCCGTGGAAGCTTACTGCCAGCATTTCGTCGATGCCTTTCCGGACGAAGCCGAACCGGTATGCTTCGCCAACTTTTCGACCGCGATTGCCGCGTCCGAGGAAACGCTAGTCATTTGCGGCGCGGCCTTCGACTGCTGGATGACGGGCGATGAAGCAGCCCTGTCGGTCGACCAGAAGCGGGGCCTCGCGCTCTTCATCGATGCGGGCTGCGCGTCGTGCCATTCGGGCGTCAACTTCGGCGGGCGGGATCATCATCCCTTCGGCGTGGTGGAGCGGCTTGGCGCCAACGTCGTGCCCGAGGGCGACCGTGGCCGCTTCGCCGTGATGGAGACGGCATCGGACGACTACGTGTTCCGCGCCGCGCCGTTGCGCAACGTGGCCCTTACGCCGCCCTACTTCCATTCAGGCGCGGTCCGGTCGTTGCCAGAAGCCGTGGACATCATGGCGAACGCGCAACTCGACACCGAGATTGCGGAGGCGGACATCGTCGCGATTTTCGCTTGCCTGAACGGTCTGTTGGGCGAGCAGCCCCGGGTCGAGCATCCCGTCCTCCCGCGCAGAACGGAGGCGACCCCGCTGCCGAATCCGTTCGACGACCTCACCGAGCAGAGCCGGTAGGCGGCTTGGAGCGCATCTTAGCCGGGGGATGACGATGGCTCGGATCGGCGGCAGGTTCCGTCTTGACCGTGAATGGCTGATGGACAACGGAACCGGCCTCGGAGGCTCGGACCCCGGCTCACTAGCCCCGCTCGCTTGATCCGGAACTGTCCGTTGCTGGTCGGCTGGCGAGAGGCTCGTCGATCTCCCGCAGGAGCTTCGCTTCCATGGCGCGACGGTAGTCCTCGTATCCGTCGGCTTCGACAAGGAAGGCCCCGCGGCCGCGCAGGACGAAGCGCTCGAAATAGCGACTGATCCCCCATTCCCGGGTCGGCCCCTGGATGACGAGCGCGTTGACGGTGATCGAGCCCCAGGGCAGTCGCGCATAGGTTTCGGATGCGGTCGGCCCCTCGTTGCTCCGCCCGTCGCCGGACACGTCGAGCGTTCGGGCACGACAGTCCGGGCTCTGATCGAAGGTCCCGTGGGCAAAAGCCAGGGCCTCGCCCACCGCAGTCCTGCGCCGGGACCGGTCGAGCGTTGGCGCAAGAGGACCCTCGATCGCTTCGGCTACTCGCTCAAGCTCGTCCTCCGTACGGATCATCCGCCAACCCGGGAGCAGAGCCCTCTGGTACGACACCCCGGCCCACTCGAAGACCTGTAGCGCCACAGGATCGCCAGCGAGGAAGGCGTCGGATACAGCAGGAGACAGGAGCGCACGGGCCAAGCCCTGCCGCTGCAACAGATCGTCTGCGGGTGACACCGACGCTGAAACATCCAAGGCCAGCAGGAGCGCGAGGCGGCAATTCTCGGCCAATGCCGGCGTTGCGAGCCCTAGCCACATCGCGAGCCACCCTGCGGAGCGAACGAGCATGCGAACCTCCCGGATTGTGGTGGATGGTTGGGACCACAGTTGTGCTGATCCATGACCTCGTCCAGTTGCGACCACCTGCAGGATCGCAGCGGCCGGTCGTGCGCTGGCGCAGGACCGTGCCGTGAAGCGCATGACAGAGCGCTGCTCGCAGCTTGATAGCCCATGACGTCGTGTCGGGCCGCTCATCCAGGTTGGACCACGGACACTCCCTTGGGTCATCGGTGGGCGCAGGCGGATTATCACGGTCAGCCGCATGGCTCCGAGGCTGGCGCGAAGGGCGCGAATCGGTCGTGTCGGCTCGTGTGGCGAGTGGCCAAGCCCTGTTTCAACTCAAAACCTATCGCACCTCTCCGTAACTGCGGCCAACTCATCTCCCGTTCCAATCCGCTTCGGAGGCGCCAAGGAAGGCCATGGTCATCTGCAGATCAATGAGCGGGCTCCCTCACAGCCATTGGGGCTGCAGCGAGCCGTTTCGCCTGCGACTCATGCGGTACGAAGCGCACCTACGTAGTCCTCCGGACGCCCATTATACCGTCAACGATCCCATCCGCTGGAAAAGTGGGACGACATGCACCTGTCATCGGGCTCCAGCAGTGCTTA